>JAGPDB010000006.1:22126-70994 GCA_018057765.1 Acidimicrobiia bacterium | reverse complement strand
GAACAAGACCGAATCCCCGTGTTAGATGTTCCTATTTTTTTCCTTTGTTTCATGTGATGACAAAAATGTAAATGGCTTTAGTTGCGAAGCACCAATTGGCCCATTAAATAGGACTATTTATATTAATACTAATCATTCTGGTGTGAAAAACCATCCTGCTACTAAAGCTGCTTTAGTATTTCTATATAAAAATGGATGGTACGCCGAATTTCCTGACGAGATTATCAAACTTGGTATTGTTGATAGATCACACCTAGTAAATCACTTTGCAAAAACTGACCCAGTAATACAAATCGCGCAGTATCCACCACAGTTAGTTACAGAACGCGTATTGTCAATAGCGTGACCTATTTTTCGGGGGGAAGATATGACATTTTCATTATTATACGGTACATTAAAACATGCGAATCATGACTTAGTTATTAGTTATCGAAAACCACCTTTAATAAAATTTTTGGGTGAAATAACTTCAATTGTAACAGGCGGTAAAAGGCTAGCTAGAGATTTCAATATTCCAAATTAGTTCCATCAACCACATTTTCGTAGTACTGAAAATCCCACTGCTTTACTTCAAGGGGTGATGGGTCCAAAATGTATCATGAATACACAGCAAAAAGCTCTACGAAGTCGTGATATCGATTGCGTGAATATGGGACCTACAATAAATTTCGGTCCATTGATTGAATCTATTAAAGATTTAGAAAATGAGCTGGTTCGACTTTTTAATGAATCAGGTGGGAAGAAAATTAATTTAATCGGACATTCGCTTGGTGGTATATATGCATTGCATCTAGCAAGAAAATTTCCGGAGATGGTCGAACAAGTTATACTCCTTGGTTCTCCATCAGATGCAACACCCGAAGAACTTCGCCAAATTACACATTTAAGCGTTTTACACGATTTGATGCATCTAGTACATTCTAAATTCCACCCTGATTTTATTGATAATTGGGAAAAGGAAACGAATAAGACTGATTTACCTATGCCTGTTACTGTTTTTGTTGCAAGAGAAGATGGGATAGTAGATCCACATTGTTGTAAAATGCCAAAAAATAATAGAACTAAAGTTATTGTTTTAGATTGTAATCATTTCGATTTGATAGCATTAGATGCAATAGACCAATATATGGCAGATATTATTCTTTATGGACAAGACGTGGATCCTCCGGCTTGTGTAAAGGATCTTATAGTGCCTGATACTCACCATCTATATACTTTCACTATGCCGTCACCTTTGGCTGATTTAAAATTTGCTGTATAACTATAGTTAGCATCAACTATAGACAAACTTGTTACTGTTAGGTAGAGTATTCAGAGTTATTTGAAATTCTTTGCGGAGGGAATTAATTATGGTTGCAGTTCAGGAATACATCGAATTAGATTATAGCTTTGAAAGCACAACAAATATTGATTTAGAATTCCCTTTCCTTGAGGCAGCTGAAGGCTTTGATGGGCCGTTTAGTAACCCAACAAACTATTTTCATACTTTAGAAAAACTTCATCCCAAAGCAGCATTTATTCCAAGCTTGGAGAATACTGTATTCGAAACCCCCCTATCACACACTATGTGGACTAATAATTTTTGGGAATCTTCAGATAAATCATTTCCCGAATAAAACTTAAGAGCCTATGCTAAAGGTCCTGTGCCTCATGCCTGAATTTTCTTCTTGTTGATAACTTAACTCAAAAGGCTAGACCTTAACAATTATTAAAAGGTTGAATTTAGAAAACACAACCATCGCCAAGAGCAGAAATTAATTCAGCTCGTAATGAAGATGCTTTTGCATCTACAGTAAAGTTTGCTCCAAATCGTACGACAGTTTCTTTATCTTTATCAGTAATATGAAGAAAAACTGGAGAATCACCCACGTATCTAGAAAGAATAGTATGTAATTCGTCGGCTCTTTCTTTGGTCAAAGAATGAGCCGTAATTTTTAGACGCAGTGGTGGACCAGTGCCTTCTATTTGTAGATCAGGTTTAGTGATATCCATTGCAATAAGTTTTACGACATCATCTCGAGCATCTACTCTTGCCTGAACTAGAACAATAGAATCTTCGACAATTCGTTCAGAATATATAGCCATTGTTTTTGGAAAAACCATAACTTCAATACCCATCGACAAATCTTCTAAAACAAAGGTAGCCATTAGTTCACCTTTTTTTGTATATCGACGACTAAGCGCAGTTATCACTCCCCCGACAGTAATCATATTACCTTCTGAGGATTCCTTAGCTTGCATAACAGTTTTTTCGCTGATCGCGTTTAAAGCTTTTTCTAGACCAGCAAGAGGATGGTCGGATATATATAAACCTAACATTTCTTTTTCATATGTGAGTTTTAATGCTTTCTCGAATTCAACATCAGGAATTATCAATCTTGACGAAGCATCATTGCCTTGCTCACTAGAGATTTCACCAAACAGCGACATAATCCCTGCTTCTCGTTCACGACGACGAGATACAACATTATCGACTATCATCTCATAGACCATCAACAAACCTTTTCGAGTATGCCCAAGTGAATCAAAACCTCCAGCCTTAGCCAATGACTCAATCGTACGTTTATTTAGCGCGCCAATGTCAACACGTTCACAAAAATCGTAAAAATCTACAAACTTGCCACCATCTTCACGTGCCTGAATGATAAGTGCACTGACCCCTTCACCAACATTACGAACAGCACTCATACCAAAACGAATATAATCATCCACAACAGTAAAATCAGATTCAGACTCATTAACATCTGGTACCCGAACTTCGATCTCCATAGCACGAGCTTCTGCCAAATATATTGCGGTCTTATCTTTGTCACCCTTAGTGGAAGTCAACATTGCAGACAAAAATTCGTGAGGGTAATTTGCCTTTAAGAAAGCAGTTTGATATGCAATATATCCGTATCCAACAGAGTGTGATTTATTAAATGAATAATCGGCAAAAGGTTCGATTATATCAAACATATCTTTACCAAACTTTTCACCGTAGCCATTTGCTACGCAGCCTGCAGTAAATTTTTCGCGATGTTCAGCAATAATTTCACGTTTTTTCTTACCCATTGCTTTACGTAAATTATCTGCTTCTTCTAAAGAATAACCAGCAAGCTTTTGTGCAACACGCATCAACTGTTCTTGATATATCATTAAGCCGTATGAAGATTCGAGTATATCTTTTACATCATCATGATAATAAGTAACAGGTTTACGACCATTTTTTCGATCAGCATAATCATTATGCATATTCGCAGCCATAGGTCCAGGACGATACAGAGCAACTAGAGCAGAAACATCTTCAAAGGCTGTAGGCTTTAAAGATTTAATGAGTGTACGCATTTGTGCACCTTCAAGTTGGAATACTCCAATAGTTTGTGCGTTTTGTAATAACTCGAAAGTCTTCTCATCCTCTAAATCAACATTGTCGATGTCGCATTCAATGCCACGAACACGTTTAATTAACTTGAGAGTGATATCCATCACATCTAGGGTACGAAGACCCAAGAAATCCATCTTTAAAAGACCTAGATCGGCAACACTATTCATTTCGAATTGAGTAACAATAGGTGAATCTTCAAAAGGTTGACCAGCAACTGGCTTTCTCTGAACGGGTAAATAATCTGTTATTGGATCACGCGCTATAACAACAGCTGCGGCATGAATACCGTCTCCACGGCGAAGACCCTCTAAACCACGAGCAACATCAATAACACGTCTAGCATCAACGTCACTTTCATATAAAGATCGCAACTCAGCAGCCATCCCATAGCCTTCTTTATATTTTTCTGTCTTATCAAAACAAGCCCAAATAGGAGTATCGCGACCTAACAATAGTGGAGGCATAAGTTTTGCTATTTTGTCGCCCAGGGCATATGGGTATCCAAGAACCCTATTCGAATCCCTTGCTGCCGCTCGCGATTTAATAGTAGAAAAAGTAATAATCTGAGCAACTTTATCCCAACCATATCGTTCAGAAGAATATTTAATCATTTCACCACGGTATCGTGAGTCAAAGTCCATATCAATATCAGGCATTTCCTTGCGACCTGGGTTCAAAAATCGCTCAAAAAGTAAATCATATTTTATAGGGTCTATATCTACAATTCTTAAACAATATGCAACAACAGAACCTGCAGCTGAACCACGTCCGGGCCCAACTCGAATACCAACTCTACGAGCGTACTCGCATAGATCCCAAACAATTAAGAAATATGCGGGAAAACCCATTTCGTTAATAACACCTAATTCAAAATCGATACGTTCTTTAACTTCTTGTGCAGGATTATCACCATATCGGTATTTCATTCCATCATATACAAGTTCCTCCAAATATGCTTTCTCAGTTTTCTGATCAGGACAAGGAAAAGTTGGAAGAATAATTTTCCCAAATTCAAATGTTACATTCGCACGTTCAGCAATAAGCAAAGTATTATCACATGCACCTTCATAATCGCGAAAAAGGTGGCGCATTTGATCTGTGGTTTTCAAATAAAACTCTTCAGTCTCAAATTTAAATCGTTTAGGATCGCTCATCTGTGCTGCAGTTTGGACACACAATAATGCATCATGGCTTTGAGCATCGTGCTGATGAGTATAATGAGAATCATTAGTTGCAATCATTGGTGCACCTATTTTTCGAGAGATTTCAGCCAATGCAGGTAACACGATTTTATCTTCTTTAAGATTATGATCCATCAACTCTATAAAGAAACTATCTGTGCCAAAAATATCTTGAAAACGTGAAGCTGCTTTTAATGCCGCATCGAATTCATCTTTCATTATTAATTGGTTAACTAAGCCACCTAAACAACCAGAAGTTGCTATTAGTCCTTTTGAATATTCTTCTAATAGATCCCAGTCTGTACGTGGTTTATAATAAAAACCCTCAAGGAATGCTTTAGATGAAATTTTTACGAGATTTTTATAACCTTCATTATTTTCAGCTAAAATTGTTAAATGGTAGGTTTCCATTTCTGATCTTTTTGGACGATCAAATCTAGAACCATTTTCAAAATATGCTTCAGTACCAATAACTGGAGTTATTCCAGCTTCATTGCATTGTTTATAAAACTCAATTGCCCCATAGAGATTCCCATGATCGGTCATGCCTAAAGCAACTTGTCCATCATCTTTTGCTGCTTGTATTAATTCACCAAGCCGAGAAGCTCCATCGAGCATCGAATATTCTGTGTGAACATGCAGATGAGCGAATGATTTGGACACTATGTACTTTCTTCTAACTAAAAGAGTCTGTCCCTACATTTAACTTTATCCAAATGTGGATAAAGTCCGTGAAAGGCTAAACCTTGGATGGCACGAATCTCTAAATTCTAGTCTTTGTTTTGTAATTCTTCTAAAACTAAAGCAAGATCATCAGGTAATTTAGCAGTAAAAGTCAGCTCTTGAGTAGTTATTGGATGAACAAAACTAAGAGTTTCGGCATGAAGAAAGGTTCTTGGGCAATCTATACTTTGTCGATAACCACCATAGGTTTTATCCCCAACTATAGGATGTCCAATTGCTGCAAAATGAACACGGATTTGATGTGTACGACCCGTTTCTAGTGACACATCCATAAGTGTAACGTCTTGTATCTCAAAATATTTATTTTCACTATAATGTGTTCTAGCAAATTTTCCATCATCTCTAACAGACATTTTTGTTGCTCGAGATAAAGAACGGCCAATTGGTGCATCGATAATTCCAAATTTCGTATTTAGACGACCCCAAATTAATGCGACATACCTTCTATCTACTTCATGAGTGGTAAATAATTCTACGAACTTTTCATAACAATCTTGAGTTTTAGCAATAACTAGCAAACCCGAAGTTTCAGCATCTAAACGATGAACTATACCTGGCCTAAATTCCTGTCCAACGTCTATTATTTCTGGATAGCGGTGTAATAAAGCATTTGCTAGAGTGCCATCTAAATTACCAGCCCCTGGATGTACAACCATATATGGTTCTTTATTTACAACTAATAGATATTCATCTTCATATACTACGTCAAAAGATATATCCTCTGCTTGTATCTTTACATCAATTTTTGGTATAAATTCTAAAGATATTTTATCTCCAGGTTTTACTTTTTCGGAACGCTTCGAATTTTTAGAATTTAATAATATCTTATTTTCTTTAAATAATTCAGCTATTTGAGCACGTGATAAATGGGTTTCTAATGCTATTGCTTTATCGATTCGCATAGTTTCAATATCATCAGGTATTGAAAACACTAACTTCTCTTCGGACATTCCCATATTCTAGGCAATGACTCTCATTTTGAATGCAACGAAGAGTCTAAACTCTAGTTAAGACCTCGATTTTGTTCGTTATCATTAGATGATTCAGGAATACGTTTTGATTCTAAAAATAAAGAAATAATAGCGATTAGTACTCCGATGCTAACAAATGTATCAGCAAGATTAAATGTTGGCCATCTCAAGATAGCAATAAAATCAACTACCCTGCCTCTGCCATAATAAGGTGACCTAACAAACCTATCGATTATATTTCCAAAGGCACCAGTAATAACTAAGTTAACTGCCAAAAACATAGCCCTAGATTGACATTTTGGATAATAAAAAATAAGAAATGTTACTACCAACATTGAGATTACAGTAATAATGATTGTTGAGTTTTCGAACAGTGAGAATGCACTCCCTGAATTAAATGCCAACTCAAATCCGAGTCTAGATTTTCCAAAAAAACGTGGACTATCTATTAATTTATCTAATGCAATGTTTTTTAATATTTGATCACACAAAACACCAATAATAATTATTATAAAAAAAGATTTATGATATTTTGTAAACATTAATTATATTAGAGTCGGCGTTCACTTCGAGTTTTACAATCAAAACAAATATCAGTCCAAGGAATTGCCGAAAGTCTATCGACACTAATTCTTCTTGAACTTGGACCGCATACACCATAAGTCTTATTCTTGATTCGTTCTAAAGCAGAGTCAATTTGATCCAATGTTCTCTTTGTCTCGGCTGCAAGATACAAAGATCGTTCTCGCTCAACTGCAACAGAATCACCTTCACCAGATTCTTCATCAAATACAGTGTCACCACCTTCACGATCAGCAATTAGATCATCAGCATCTTGGAGTAGATCTTCCATTTGATTCGCATGCTTTACGCGTTCTTCAAGTAGCAAGTCTTTTAACTTAAGGAGAGTTTTTTCAGATATATTTGGCTTTTCTGATTTGACAACTATTCCTGAAACCGTACATCTAAAAGAACCATCTTGTTTTTTAGCTTTTTCTTTAACAGCTACCTTCTTTGGTGTAGCTTTAGTAGCAGTCTTTTTATTGGGAGCACTAGTAGAAGTCTTTTTAGTTACGACTTTCTTTGCCGAAGTCTTTGTAGTCGCTTTTTTTACATCTGCACGCTGATCACCTTTTTTAGCAGAAACAACATTTTGAGATGTTCTCTTTTTTGCAGCAACAGTTTTTGCAAGTGATTTTGCAGCTGGTTTCTTTGTTCCAGTTTTCTTTGTTCCAGTTTTCTTTGTGGGTGCCATTTTATACCTTGTTTATTTCTATTTAGTGTTGAAAAATATTACTTATATTACTTATCGAAAAAGTTCTTAAAAATACCGTTTGAATTTCCTTCTTTATCAGAAGATTCCCCAAGTGGAGATTCATCATTAACTGCTTCTCTTAATGAGGCAAAAAAATCATCATCATCTATTGGTTCCTTATTTTTTTTATCATCGGATAGATTTGGTTGAAAACTTACATTATCTGATTGTTCATGATCGCTATTTCCTGCAGGAGCTACCACATCAATATCTTCTTCATCTCCAGTATTTTCTTCAGTAATATTTGATGTATCAATCTGGGAATTAACGAAATCTGCAAAAGGATCAGCACTAGCACCTCCAGCTGGTTCAACGACTGAAGTACTATCAGAATTAGGAGAATCCGACATATCCTCCAATTCGATATCTGCGATTTCATTTTCCTCTACATCAATAACATCTTCAACAACTACCGTATCATCAGATTCATCTTTAGGAAGTTCAGAATGTGCGACTATCTCGCCAACAGGTACAGTCAAATTTTTTGATGCTTCTAGAATCTTTGGCATATCAGGGATGTCAGGCAATTCATCAAAACTAAAAGTTTCCCTAGATTTAAGTTTAGTCAAATCCTCTTCTACAATGGAGGTTAATTTTGCTCTATGTTCAGAATCAAAGTTTTGTAGCAATTCAATATCAGAAACCAGTTGTTCTCGTTCAGTACTCAAACGCTCTACTAGATCGACAAACTTATCAGTCTCAGCTTCATACATTTCATTAGCCTGAATTTGAGCTTTTTCAACAATTTCTGTTGCTTCAGTTCTAGCCGAAGAAACCATCTGTTGTGCTTGATCTTTTGCAAGTGTAAGTGCTAAATCTGCTTCTTCTCTAGCTGACCCTGTTAAATGTTCAGCCTCAGCTGTTGCCTGATCTACTAATTCTTTTGCAGAAGCTTGCGTCTTTAACATTAATTCGTCTGCTTCTTCTTTAGCCGTGCGCAAAGTTTCATCAGCTGTTTTTTGAGCTAAAACCAATGTCCTATTAATAAGGTCTTCTTTTTGAGCAATCTGAGCTGACATCTCATTTGCCGCTACTAGTGCAGAATCAACTTGTGTGCTTTGAGTTTCCGCTTGTATAGGTTCACCAGTTATTGCTTCATCAAATGATTGGGCAGGCTCTACAACATCGAATACTGGCTGTTGTTCTGCGTTTTGTACAATTGGAGTACCTGTATTTGTATTTTGTGCGCGTTCTAATGCTTCAAAAAGTTGTCTATTTTCTTCTATTAGTCCTTCGACAGTATCTGCTGCTCGTTCTAATAATGCGTCGACGACATCCCGATCGAAACCGAATGCTTTAGTTGGTATTTGAGCTTCACGTAGCTCACGAGGAGAGATCTTCATGGGTGGTAATAATACACCTTTCTGAGTTCAAAATAAGAACAATCATACAGAAATCTTTTATATTCTATTTTATTGCAAATAATTGCTAAATTATTTGAGTATATCCTAGCTTAAACATACGCTTGCAGTATTGTTTGCAAAATTATTATACTAAAAATAAGTATGATTCCAGAGAGATCGATCATTCCTGTCCTGGGGATTTTACTTCTGATTTTAGCTAATATTGGGCCAAAAATCCGGTCTAGTACTGTCCATATTTGATGTATGGGTCCACCGCTTTGAAGTGGAAACCAACTCAGTATAAAGTAAATAAAAAGTAAGATTTCTAAGACATTTAGAAACTGGATAACATAATAAATCATAAATAGTATCTTAGGTTATTTTATTGATACTGACTATTTTTAGAATATTGCGCTTCGCTAAGCGATACCTCGCCACTTGATGGACTCAAAAGAAAAACGTGTTCGTCAACACGTGACATTGAGCCATCTAATGCAAATGCTAAGCCTGAAGCAAAGTCAATTAGACGTCGTTGCAATTCTCTTGGCAATCCAGAGATATTCATAATTACTGGACGATTTAATTTTAAGCGCTCGCCAATCTCCTGCGCATCATTAAAACTTTTAGGCTCACATACATGAACAGAAGCTGACGCAGGAGCAGTCATTGGCATTGTTCTGATAGATGAAGGACGAGCTGGTTCACTGTTTGCAATTGTTCGAACTGATGGTTCATCATGTGTTTGTTTATTTTTTAAACTTGAAGAGCTAGGTCTTGTTGGCATCGCCGGTTGCTCACGCATTGGTCGAGTTGGAGTGCTTCGTTGTGAACGCGTATTATGATCTGTTACATCATCGTAATCGTTATCAAATCCCATAAATTCTGCGTCGTCTTCATCGTCCTGTAGACCTAATGCCACCATTGCTTTTCGCCACATTTTATGATTCCCCTTATTTACTTAATATGTCTATTTTGATAGATACTTTATCAAGACTCCATCTTAGCGCTTTTATAACACTTAGTGCATTAAAGTGCATAATTATTAGGTTTAAAAATTGCAGAACCCACACGTATCGTGGTTGCTCCGCATTCGATCGCTATTTCAAAATCGCTAGTCATCCCCATAGAGATTTCATCCAAATTGTGTTTTTTCGCAAATTCTCTAGCTTTATTAAAGTATGGACGTGGGTCTTTTTCGAATGGGGGTACTATCATTACGCCAGATAATACTATTTTTAGTTTCTCTGCAGATTTTATTAGCTCTTCAGCATTCTCGAAAGATACTCCCCCTCGAGTTTGATCATTAATCCCCGCGAGCTGGATATATATTTTTTTATGATCAGTCCTTTTACCTAGAACGTTAAGTATATTCAAATTATCTACTGATTGAATTACCTGGGATCTATTAGCTATTTTAGTTATTTTATTACTTTGTATTTGTCCTATGAAATTCCATGTTATTTCTTGATTAAAATCAATATTATTTGTTTCGAAATATTTCTGGTGCGCTTCTAATTGTTGATATCTATTCTCTCCAAATTCTCTCACACCTAAATTAAATAGATTTTTTATTGTTTCATTACTTTGATTTTTTATAACGGCGACGAAAGTTATTTCCTTTGGATCTCGGTTAACTTTTTTACATGCATCAAATATTCTTGTGCTTATAATATCTAAATTTCTTTTTATTACGTCTATAGGTATAGTTTCTATTTCGACATCCATGAAATCACACATTGCCTTCCCGTTTTCGCATCCCGTCGATATGAAAAATAATTATTATTTGAAAATGTATCAATATTTATATCCCTGAAGTTTACCTTAAACTTTTCGCATTCATATTTTATGGCTTCGGGTAAGTTAAATGCTGGCTTAGAATCATTAGTTTTTGAAACAACATGACTCCCGAGTAATTTTGAATAATTATCTAGATCATCTTGGGCATACTCATAATTTCCAGAATGAATACAAGGCCCGAGTAGTGCATATATTTCTGAGTGTTGATCTAAATTACGAATTAAATTAATGGTCTTTCCTATTATATCAAGCGAGACTGTTTTTACGCTTGCATGTACTGTTGCCGTTATATTCCCACAGGAAATAATAAGTGGCCCACAGTCTGCGACCATCACCACCAACGGAATTTCGGACAAAGTAGTTATAGATCCATCTGCTGTTGGAGGATTCAATTGATCGTAAGTTTGTTCATCGACTTGAAATATTTGATCACAATGAGTTTGGTTTAAAAATATCCATTCTTCGGGTTGAGGTAAATCAAATTTTTCTAAACTACTAAATATAGTTTTACGATTTCTTTCGACAAGATCAATTTCATCTCCAACATGTTTAGCAACATTTAAAGAATCATATGGCGATTTTGAAAAACCACCAACACGAGATGTAAAAACAACATTTGCTTTTCCACATTTTTCAAAAATAAAATTTGGGATATCCATCATTATAAGATTACTCTTTATTCGCAGCATTGAATTAATCGCCATCACGCTATGTATACTCTTCGCAATGACTAAGCTTATTATTTTTGACTGGGATGACGTATTTACCATAGGTTCTACAAGGGGCTACTATGCCTGCTACCACCAAACGCTTCTTGAAGTAGGTGTTCATTTAGATCCAAATGTCGAAGAGTCGCGTATAAAAGCCCGTTGGGGCACTACTCATGAGATTGAACTTGCTGAATTGCTCCAAGAGAGTCCAGAATTAATTGAAAGGGCATGTTTAATATATGAGAAGCATCTTTTTGGTGATACATTTTTAAATGCCCTTACTACACTTCCAGGAATTCAAGATTTCATAAACAATCTTGCTAAAAAATATAAACTAGCAATAGCTTCAGGCATCCATCCTAAATTATTAAAAGAATATATATTCCCAAGATTCAAGATCCCCAATGCCTTTAGTAAAATTGTTACTTCTTACGATTTAAAAGACATGAATGAATCAAAACCAAATCCATTGATGGTTAATATGATACTTAATGACTTAAATATAAAGCCAGAAGATGCTGTTTTAGTAGGTGACGCAAAAAATGATGTTATGATGGCAAAAAATGCTGGAATTAAACCAATTGTCGTGCTATCTGGCCACTTAGATAGAAGAGAAGCAATTAACTTAGGTGTTACTTCCATTATTGCCGACGTCACCAAATTAAATGACGTCTTATAACATTAAAAACCTATTTTAGAAATTCAGGTACGTCGAATTCGTCTTCTTCTATTGTCTCATTTTCTAATGAAACAAGGTCTATAGAATCGGCACGCGAATTAGAGTAAGAATCTCCACCACCAAGATTACGTTCTGTTTCGGCTAGTCCCAATGAGGAGGTTGTATCTTTAAGAGTTCGTTCGAAACGATCAAAACCAGCAGCAATAACAGTTACACGAACTTCATCACCGAGAGTATCGTCTACAACAGTACCGAAAATAATATTTGCATCAGGGTGTGCACTTTGAGCAATAATTTCTGCAGCTTCATTAATTTCATGCAAACCTAAGTCTGAAGGTCCTGCAATAGAAAGTAATATTCCCCTAGCTCCATCTATTGATGCTTCTAACAATGGAGAAGATATAGCGGATCTCGCAGCAGCAATCGCGCGACCTTCACCTGATGCGAAACCAATACCCATTAATGCTGAACCAGCATTTGTCATAACCATTTTAACGTCAGCAAAGTCTGTATTAATCAGACCTGTTTCAGTTATAAGATCTGTAATACCTTGTACTCCTTGTAGAAGAACTTCATCAGCCATTTTAAATGCATTTAGCATTGTTGTTTTCTCGTCACTAACTTGAAGTAAACGATCGTTAGGGATGACAATAAGGGTATCAACTTTTTCTTTAAGTTCTGCTATACCTGCTTCAGCTTGTACTGAACGACGACGGCCTTCGAATCCAAAAGGACGAGTTACTACACCAATGGTTAAAGCACCTAGAGATTTAGCAATTTCTGCAACTACTGGTGCTGAACCAGTACCGGTACCTCCACCTTCACCTGCTGTAATAAAGACCATGTCAGCGCCCATAAGCACTTCTTCTATTTCGTTTCGGTGGTCGTCAGCAGCTTTTTTACCAATTTCGGGATCGGAGCCAGCACCGAGACCACGTGTAAGTTCACGACCAATATCTAAACGTACATCAGCATCGCTTTGCATTAAAGCCTGAGCATCAGTATTTATTGCAATAAATTCAACACCTTTGAGTCCAGCATCGATCATACGGTTGACAGCATTACAGCCACCTCCACCAGATCCAACGACTTTAATAACCGCTAAGTAATTTTGTGGTGAACTTACCATTTGATATTCCTCTCGTTAATGTCTCTTAGACATTAGATTTCAGTTTGAACCATAATCGTGTGCGTTTATGACTACCGAAAAAATCGTAAGTATATAATAGTCTTTTTAGTTCAGATCGGTCAATTTCCATTATCTATACCTAATGTAGAGGTTTACAGTATTTAGACCTTAACTTAAACTTTAGATGCACTTGAGACCGGCAAGGAAGGCACTGAGACATCAATATATCCTAGATCAGAGCGGTTTTTAGTCAAAATGATCGACCAAGCAATTGCCATTTTCTCTTTTAACAAGGAAGTATCTCCTAGATTTAAAACTATCCCATCTGTCAAAGTCACAAAATACTTACTATCCTTTTTTTCAACATAAGCTATCTGATTCTTTAATTCCTTTGGAGTACTTTTTACTATTTCAATATAATTTTTATCTGGTATTTTTTTAGAAAAAGTTATTTCATCAAAACCTTTAAATACAGGAAGGCCTTGTTGGAACTCATTAACTTTTTCATAAATAACATTTTCATCATCAACTAACACATATCCTTTATTTGTTTTTATTGTTGCAATGGGCACACGATGTGTAACAATAACTTTCAACGTTGACGGCCATTTCTTTTTATATGAGATATTTTTTATAAAGTTTAAACTTCCAACTTTGGTATTGCTTTTTTTAAAGTTGCTTCTATAAATTTGTTGACCTTTAACCGACGATAAAGATTTATTAAGTATTGTTAATTCTGCTGATGTTAAGGATGTTATATTTTTTGTTTGAACTATTTGAACTTTATCAATAGTAAAAATAGGACTTTCTAAAAGAATAATTATTGACACCAAAAAGACAGCGATTCCGCCAATTATATATAGCTTTATTTTTCTTTTATTTAGCTTTATAGCTCTAAACTGAGCTTTGCGCTTAGCTACAAAATCAGTTACTAAGTTAGATTCTTGCTCTACGTTCTCATTTGGGTCAATATAATCGCCCTCTTCGTCGAATTTAGGACTCTTGGCTGGTTTGTATGACTCATTGACAGCGCTAGAACTTTCTTTCACCGCTATGCGAGTTACAGAAAGTTCAGCACTATCAAATTTTTCTAGATCTATAGTTTCTTCATCATCATCAATAAGAGCGTAAGTTATAGATTCTTCAACTTCATCCATTTTGTTTAAATCCTATATACCGAACTTCGTTAATAAGTTCGACACCTGTTTGTATCTTGACACTATTGCGAACATATTCTATTAGTTCGACAACATCTTGTGCTTTTGTATTCTCATCCGCTTGTATAAAATTAGCATGTTTTTCAGAAACATATGCTCCACCAATACGAAAACCCTTTAAAGAACATTTTTCTATTAGTTCGCCGGCTGAAATATCGTAACTGTTTTGAAATACTGAACCAATGTTACGTCCTCCTGGCTGATTCTCTCTTCTCCATTTTACAATATTATCTAATTCTTTTTTATATTTATTATTGATCCCTTTTTCACAATTATATGTTGCCATATATATTAAATCTGTAGATTTAAATATACTGTGTCTATATGAAAAATCACATTCGCTATTTGAATAGTTTTTAATATTTCCTGTAGTTAACGATAAAACTTTTACAGAATCTAGGACATCACTCGTTTGTTTTCCGTGTCCCCCAGCATTCATTGCTACAGCTCCACCAACGCTACCTGGAATACCGACATAGAAACCACATCCGAATATCCCGTTAGAAACTGTAGTACGTGCAAATTTGGGTAATAATTCACCTGCACCAACTTGTACTTTTATATCAGTGGCTTGATTTTCTGTATCTAAATTATCTGAAACATGTGCCAGCTCTCCACCTAATTTAAATGTTAAACCATCAAAGCCGCCATCTGAAACTATTACATTTGAACCATTTCCCAAAATAAATACGTCTTTAGCCAAGATCTTACCGACATATTTTTCCGAAATTCTTTTTGAAAGTAATTTGATTTCTAATTCAGATTTTAAAAATACGAGATATTTTAGTGCACCACCTAATCTGTATGTCGTTAGATTAGATGCGAAAATATCGCGTCTAACTTCAATACCATCCTCTTCTAAAATGCAGACTAACTTTTCAAGAACAGAATCTAGTGACATATTTCTAATCCTGGCTCTTAAGTGATTCGAAATTTTTTAAAGCAGCAATGATATCGTCGGGGTAAGTGGTAATATCGCCGGCACCAAGAGTAAGAACAATATCGTTCTCGTTAGCATTATTTAAAACGAAACCTATAACATCTTCTTTATGTGGTGCGAAAAAGACATTTGAATAGCCATTAGATTTCATTTCATTAACAATGTTTTCTCCACTAATTCCTATGCGTACTGACTCACCTGCATCATATATCTGTGTGACACAAACTATGTCGGCCTTTTCTAATGATTTTGCGAATTCCCTGTAAAGCTCTTGTGTTCTAGAAAATCTATGAGGTTGAAATATCGCTATAACCTTATTGAATCTACCATCATGTGCAGCATTTAATGTAACTTCAATTTCTGTAGGCAAATGTGCGTAGTCATCAATTAAAGTTATTCCATTAATCTTACCCCGTGGTTGGAATCTTCTTGCTACTCCTCCATATATTGCAAGTGCAGCAATTGCGGTATCGATCGCTACACCAAATTCAACCATTAATGCTATTGCACAAAGTGCATTTCTAACATTATGTTCACCAGGAACAGCAAGTTTAAGTATTCCTTTTAATTCTGCTCCAAAATATATTTCTGCATCAATACCAGCTGAATCACGACCAATAATATTGTATGTATATTGTGCATCGTTATTACCTATGGTAATAATATTTTTAATTTCAGCACAATTATCTGCTACATCTCTAGCATTTATTTCATCTACACAAATAACAACTGGTCCATTAGTATTTTTCACAAAAGTTTCAAAACTATTTTTTAACGAATCAAATGAATTATTATAATTTTCTAAATGGTCGCACTCTATATTCGTAACTATAGATCCAACAAGGCTTAATTCTAAAAAAGTTTTATCACTCTCGTCTGCTTCCACGATAAGATACGAACCATCATTGTATTGCGAATTAGTACCAATTTCATTGAGATCGCCACCAATCATAAAGCTAGGAGACATTTCGGCATAACGTGCGATTGTAGTCACCATAGAAGTTGTAGTAGTTTTACCGTGACTTCCAGCAATGCCAATAGACTTTTCACTATGACATATAGCGCTTAATATATCTGCTCGAGAATATACGGGTATACCTTTTTCCTTTGCACGTATAATTTCGACGTTATCAGTTCCAATAGCACTAGAAATAACTACTAAGTCGATAACATCAGAAACGGCATTAGCAAGATGAGGTACACTAACAGTTATACCTTGAGTAATTAATCTCTCAGTAACCTTAGATTCTTTAAGATCGGAACCAGAAATTATTTTACCTTTCGCTTTTAAAATATGCGCAATCGCACTCATCCCGGCACCACCGATACCAACAATATGGATATTTTGATTATTATTCGAAGTTAGATCAATATTTACAGGTTTCATTTATTCTCAATTCTAATCATAGATAGTTATTAATTAAATATTTAGCAATATTTAAATTTGCCGACAAATGAATGCTATTAGTGTTAATCTCGCCTCTATCTCTATTATTAGTAATTCTCTCTTCTATAGCTTTAAATAATGTTTCTCCATTTAGCGCGCTTTCTTTTAGTATCAAGCCTTTGCCTGACAATATAAGACTGTTTGCATTTTTACTTTGATGATCACCTGGAGCGATTTGTAATGGTATTAGGATACACTGAGCATTTGATATTTCTATTTCTACACAAGTCCCTGCACCAGCCCTTGAAACTATAACATCACTTTTTAACATTAACTCGAATAATTTATTAGTAAAAGCACTTATCGAAATATCTAATTCTTTACCACCAATAGCTTTATATACATTTTCAAAATTAGTTTCACCAGTGAAGAGTGTTATTTTCCAATCTTTAGGAATTTTATGATTCTGCAACATTTCTATAACCGCAGTATTAATACAACGTGCTCCTAATGAACCCCCAAAAATTAAAATATCAGAACTATTCGTACTATTATCTTTTTCAATATTTTTATTATTTATCTTTTCTATAACTTCACTTCGTAAGGGCAATCCTAGATTTATTGCATTTTGATTAATACCTTCTGTATTTTTAAATGTTGTTATAACAGTTGCACCTAATTTCTGAGCAATTGTATTTATACGACCAAGAACAGAATTTTGTTCATGTATAACAATTTTCTTACGCAGTATAGTTGCACTTATTATCGCTGGGAAAGAAGCAAATCCCCCTACCCCAATAACGACGACTGGCTTTATCTTGATCATCAGAAAGAGGGATTTGAAAATTGCAACTACTAGCCCAATTGTGTTAATTATATTCTTAAATAAATTTTTAACCGACTTAATTTTATTAACTCCACGGCCAGGAAATAGAAATATTTTATACCCACTTTTTGGAACGATAGTTTTTTCCAAGGTATATTTTGAACCAAAAAAAGATATTCTATCTATATCAATCCCACTTTTGACCAAAGCATCGGCAATAGAAAGAGCAGGAAAAATATGACCCCCACTACCCCCACCTGCAATAATGACATTTTTATTTTCGGAATTCATAATAGAAATAACTATGCTTTAGAATTTCGTGCAATATTTGCCAAAATACCTGCAGCACCTAATGAAATGAGTAAAGAAGAACCTCCAAAACTAACAAAAGGTAAAGTTATACCAGATACAGGTAAAAGTCCAATTACGGCCATTAGGTTTATTATTGCTTGTCCACCAATCCAAGCAATAATCCCAGTTGCCATTAAGGCAGCAAACCTATTGTCACAACTCAAAACAATTTTAATACCTAATAGTATGAACGCTACAAAGAGGCCTACGACCATAAGTGTTCCTACCAGACCTAACTCCTCACCAATTATTGAAAAGATGAAGTCAGTATGTGCATTAGGCAGAAATAACCATTTAGCCTTGCCTGCTCCTAAACCTACACCCGTTGTTTTGCCACTACCCAATGCGATCAAACTTTGAACAATTTGATAACCAGTATTGCTTTTATCTTTAAATGGATCGGTGAAAGTAAGTATTCTTTGTATTCGATATGGTTGAAAAAATACCGTTATTACCAATATTGCAACAGCTGGAATTGCCAATTTACCTAAAAAGTTCATTGGTATACCAGACATAAGCATTATTGATGAAACAATCATTACAAGTACTACAGATGAATCGTAATCGGGTTCAATAAAAACAAAAAATAGAAATATTGAACTAGTTAAAACTATAGGAAAAATAATTTGTTTAAAATTTCCCATAAGGTTTTTTTTACGGGTTAAAAAGTCTGCTGTAAAGATGACTAAAGCAATTTTTGCGTATTCGCTAGGTTGGAATCTCCAAGAACTAAAGCCTAACCATCGCTTTGAACCATAAGCTTCAATTCCAATTCCGGGTATAAGAACTAAGATCAAGAGAAAAATACTTGAAAACACAATGGGTTTAGTCATCCTTTGCCAAAATGTATAAGGGATACGCGACATAACTAAAAACGCAACTGCACCCAGTATCAGCCAAATAACTTGACGTTGAAAAAAGAACCATGCAGAACCATAATTAGCTATAGCTGCTACCGACGAAGCACTCAGAACCATTACTGCACCTATGATACATAAAACTGAAATAATTGCTGTCAATAATACGAAGTTGGCATTTCTTGGTGGCTTAGCTAGATTAGAATTTCTAAAAATAAATAATATTTGACGGAGTGAAAAACCATCGACCTTTTTATCATTAGATTTTTTAGATATTTTTTCAGAGCTTTTTACTATTGATTTATTTCTGGTCTTTCCCGGGGTTTTAACTACCATGATACATATAATTCTAATTGGTTTTTTAGTCTGATAAGTGCAGTTCTGAAATTAATTAATGAAAAATTTACTAATTTAACAGTGTCACGTAGTCTGCATAGAAAAACCCTAAACCTATTGCAACACATGCACCCGAAAAAAGCCAAAAGCGTACAATTACTGTAGTTTCAGGCCAACCTAGCACTTCAAAATGATGGTGAATAGGTGCCATCTTTAAGATACGTTTTTTAAATCCCCTATAAGAAATTATTTGGGCAATAACACTTAATGTTTCTACTACATAGATCCCACCTAGGAACACAAGTAATAATTCCGTTTTTGTGACAATAGCGAAAGCAGCTAAAGCCCCACCGAGCGCTAAAGATCCGACATCGCCCATAAATATTTGAGCGGGAGCAGCATTCCACCATAAAAATCCCGCAGATGCTCCAACTATTGAAACTGCCAAAACACTTAAGTCCAACGCATTTTGAGAATAACCCAATGATCCTAAACTATAGAGATCTGGATGACGAAATTGCCAGAATGTGATAATTGCATATGCCGAAAAAACTAAAGTTGAACTACCCGAAGCTAAACCGTCAAGACCATCAGTTATATTTACAGCATTAGCAGCACCGATAACAATTACTATACATATAATGAGAAAGAGCCATTTAGGTAATCCATGAGTTACTGGTCTAGCAAATGATAATTCCGTAGAAACATTCACCCAATTAATTGCTAAATATGAAAAGATAGATGCAATAATTACTTGTCCTATAATTTTTCCGCGTTTGCGCAAACCCATATTCCGCTTTTTAATGATCGATAAATAATCATCGATCAATCCGACTCCTGCCATTGCAATAAAGACGCCAAGGACTAAAAGTGCTGAACGTCCAAATACAAAACCTAAACGAAAATGCGATACAAAGTAACCTAACGCAACTGCCAATATGATTGCTATGCCTCCCATTGTTGGTGTACCGGCTTTGAGTATATGCGGATGAACAATGGGGCCATCATCTCTAATAAATTGGCCAGCGCCTTTAGATTTAACAATTTTGATGATGACAGGCGTAGAAAATGCTGATACAACAAATGAAAGACTTACAGCAATTAGAAGTGCAATCATTTACTTTCCTTTTTTAATATCTCGGTGACTGAATTCACATCAGAAAAATCGTGTTTACCATCAGCAAATTCCTGATAGTTCTCATGACCTTTCCCTGCAATAAGAATACAATCATTTACAGTTGCTTTTAACAGTGCATATTCTATCGCTTTATAACGGTCTAAAATTACCATTGTTCTATCTTTATGGTCATTTGATATTCCTTCTAGAATTCCATCAGCTATTTTTTGTGGGTCTTCACTTCTAGGATTATCATTCGTAATTATTATAAAATCAGAATTTTCGCTTGCTATTTTTCCCATAATTGAACGTTTTTCAACATCTCTATCTCCTCCACAACCAAATATCGTAATTAGCTTATTTGATAATGGTTTAAGTACAAATATAGATCGCTCTAATGCATCTGGCGTATGTGCATAGTCAATAAATATCTCAAATCCACCTTTTACATTTAATATTCTTTCAAGACGTCCTGGTATATTAATTTGTTGACACAGAGCATTTAATATATCTTCAAATAGTAAACCGCCAAAAATTGCTAGGCCTATTGATACTGCGATATTTTCAATATTATAACTACCTATTAGCGAAGTCTTAATATTTTGACTATGTATATTTTTATCTTTGTCAATATACGTTACTTGTATTTCGCTTCCAGTTAGAGATGTTGACATAGTTTCTATATAGACATCAGCATTTGGGTTCTTTGTCGATACCAATATTAAGTTCATTCCATTTTTTTTTGCAATTTCAATAAGTTGTTGGCTATATTTTCCTTTATCGTCAATATTTATGACTCCATTTTTAGAATATACCCCATTGAATAATTCTGCTTTTGCATTAAAGTAATTTTCGAAATTGAGATGATAGTCAAGATGATCTTGTGTTAAATTCGTAAAAGCTACAGCATCAAAATTTGTACCTAAAACTCTATATTGATCTAGAGCATGGCTTGATACCTCCATTGCTACAGCATCTATATTTTCTTTAACCAACTTATTAAAAAGTGATTGCAATATTATGGCATCAGGTGTTGTTTGTGATGCTAGCTGCTTGTTACCATCGATATAAATACCAGTAGTTCCAATTATTGCATTCTTTTTCTTTGTAAAACTATATATGGAATTTAGAATATATGTAATTGTTGTCTTACCATTAGTTCCTGTAACACCTGCTATTGCTATTTTATTACTAGGATTTTCTTCCATAATAGAACTTGCTGGACCTAAAATAGCTCTTGCATTCTTAACAATCAGATCAGGTACAGATGCTAATTCTGTTTTTGAATACGTACCAATACAAAAGACCGCACCGTTTTTTCTAGCATCATTAATATATTTATGGCCATCATTTATTGTCCCATCTATAGCTACAAAAATAGCACCAGGTATTACGTCATTACTTTTACAAGTAATAGAGGTAATCTCTGTTTCCAGGATAGACAAATCAGCATTTGATACATATTTTTGAATGCCGCCAATTATATTTTCATAATATAATAAGGATTCGAGTATTTTTATAAGTTTCACAGTTTTTTTATTCTAATGCGCTCAACACTAAATCAATTAATCATTTTGTATATTACTATCTTGATTTGGTTTAGTAATTGGTTTAACCAAAGGTAGTGTACTTACTGTATTGCTCTGATTGATTGGAGTTGTAGTAATAGTATTTGTAATACTCAAACCTTGATTAGGCCTATCTGGTGTTACGCCAACAACTCTAAGGGCTGAACTCATAAGCCTAGAGAATACGGGAGCTGCAACTGTTCCACCATAAATTTGGCCCTCTGGCTCATCGAGAATAACAATTATTGCTATACGTGGATTTGATGCAGGAGCAAACCCAGCGAAAGATGCAATATGTTTATTAGCCGTATATGGAGCTTTACGAGCTGTACCTGTTTTACCAGCAACGCTATAACCTGGAACAGCCGCTTTTGTCCCCGTACCATTTTCAACTACACCTATAAGCATAGAAATTAATTGTGATGAAGTCTGTTTAGAAATAACTTGAGTTTGACCAGTAGTTTTCAATTCTTTATTATTACCTTTTTCATCAACAACAGATTTCACTAATTTCGGATCTAGTTTTAGTCCTCCGTTAGCAATTGTCATATAAACACTCAACATTTGTATTGGTGTAACAGCTATACCGTTACCTGTGGGGATGGTCGCAATAGAAGTATCAGACCAATTTTTTTTGTCTAACAATATACCTGGTGCTTCTCCAGGAAAATCTAATGCAGTTTTCTTGCCATAACCGAATGCTCGTAGGTAGGAATCTATTCGTGTTCTTTGTAATTTAGAGGCAATCATGATCGTACCGACATTAGAAGATTCTCTTAGTATGTCGCCTGCATTCCAAATAGCTGGAGCATGAGTTTCTGCATCTGGAAAATTCTGTTTATCAAAAACTATATTATCTGGAACACTGTAGGTTGTAGAAGGTGAAATAATCTTTGTTTCCAATGCCCCAGCTATTGTTATAACTTTGTTTGTTGAACCCGGCTCATACACATCAGCAACTGCATGATTAACATCACTTGCAGGTGCAGGAACAGGCTTTTTTGGTCCTCCAACTATTGATACCATTGAAAGTATTTCTCCAGAGTGGACATCCGCGATAATTGCCGTTCCACCTTTAGAGTGTGTTGATAAAACTTCTTCTTGTACAATTCTTTCTGATTCAAACTGCAACCCTTGATCGATAGTTAATGAAATATCTTGTCCTGGAATTTCTTGTTTGACTTTTTTATTGTCTCTTGAAATTTCTCGACCTTGTCGGTCTCTTTCAATTATTTCAGAACCGTTTTTTCCACTAAGTTTCGTATTATATTTATATTCAATACCACCAAGGCCATTCAAATCTTCTCCGACGAATCCAACAAGATTCGAAGCAGTATCTCCAGCTGGATATTCTCTCTTTGAACTTTTAGTAACAATTATACCTGGTAATGTTTTTGCTTGTATTCGTTTTGCAGTTGGTTCATCTACCTTTTTTGCAACAAACGCAAACCGAGATTTTTTGTTTTTTAACTCTTTTGTTAATTTTGTTTCATCAAAAATTGTCAATTTACTCAAATCGCTTAATAGCGCATCTTCATCTTTGACCAAGGATGGGTCGACTGTAATATCCCATGATGGCTCACTGACAGCCAATACATTCCCATTTCTATCTGTTATTGTTCCTCTTTCTGGAACCACTATGCGAGAATAAGTTCTTTGTGCTAATCCTAAATCTGTGTATTTATCAGCATTTAAATATTGGATATCTACCAACTTTAGAGATACAGCAAACAATGGGATAATCATGATTATCCCAAGCAATGTAGCTCGTCTCTTTGGATTCCAAATTACAGGATTCGCATTTTTTTTCTTTCCTAGTTGAGACCTTTGAATATTTTTTTGGTTATTAGTTTTTTTATTGTCCTTATTTCGGTTACTATTTTTTGCGGGCCTTACTTGATTATCATTAAATGCAGATTTAAGATAGTAAACATTTGCTTTTGCACCAGACTTGACTCTAGATCTTATTTTTGAAGCATTGCTTTCAACTGTTTTTCGTGATTTTATATTATTAGTTCTGTTAGCGATTGGAGTTACATTCGAAGGGTTAACACTAACTTTAGAATATCTTGGTGTGATTCTAGCGCGACGCGCCCTATTATACATTTGGCCTTCATCGAGATCTTTCATAGCCCGATCAATATTTTCATTAGTCGCTTGATTACGAGCCATTTAGTATCACTTTCAATTCCGAATTTAATTGATCTTTATTAATATCGCTTCTCAATTCAGTTTTAAATGGAATGTTTATCGTTGTAAATTTATTGGGTTGAATCAAACCTAAAAATGCAGCGCGTCTGTTTATTCTATCTGGTGATTTCAACGTAGCGATGTCTTTACGAATTTTTCTATATTGAATTATCTCATTCTTCTGATTTTCTCTTATTTCATTAATTTTGATTTGTTTACTAGCAATAATTGTTTGTATTCCAACTACTGCAACTAGTGAAAAAACAACTGCTAATGCAAAAAGTCTCATTATCCCTATAAACGATTTTTCTTTTTTTATATCATTTTTTTCTACAAGTCTTGGTTTACGTGATGGAAGTTTAGCGGTTTTGCCAGATTCAAAATGTCGAAGCCTGGTATCATTTGCGATTGATCTTGTGCTCGAGGATAACGCTTTTGTAGCTTGTTCAAGACGCTTCTTGTTGTATTCAATAAGCCCATGATCTGGGTTTAATTTTTTTAATGCTGCGGATCTTGTCGCCATAATTTACATTCCGCTCGCATGGTTAAAGTCTGTATTTTCTTCTCGTTGAACTACTCTTAGCTTTGCACTTTTAGAACGTCTGTTAATTTCTAGTTCATCTTTACTTGGTTTTTTTGGTGTTCTTGTTGTAGGTATTAGCCTTAATACTTCACCTTCAAACTGGTTTATGTTTACATCTTCAATTGTGGGAATTAAGCGACCATCTTTTGTTGATTTTTCTTTATGGAAATATTTTGAAAATATACTTTTAACAATTTTGTCTTCACCGCTATGATAAGAAAGCACTAAAACTCTTCCTCCTGGAGCTAATAGGTGGACTGATTCTTCTAAAGCTGTTTCTAATTGATCTAGTTCTGCATTAACTTCTATTCTTAAAGCTTGAAAAGTTCTTTTTGCTGGATGTGTGAGTCTTTGAAATTTATGTGGAATAGCTAATCTGATTATTTCTATTAGTTCTCCTGAAGTCATAATTGGTCTATTTTCAACAATCTTTTTTGCTATTTTTCTTGCAAATTTTTCATCACCATTTTTTTGAATAATCTTTGCTAATTCATCCTCACTATATTCATTAACAATAATTTCAGCAGTTAATTGTTGTCTTGAGTCCATGCGCATATCCAAAGGAGCATCTTGGACACGGTATGTAAATCCACGTTCTTTTTTATCAAGTTGATGGCTTGATACACCTAAATCAAATAACACTACTGATACCTTCCCCTCTAAATTCCGTTTGCGTATTTCTTTGCCTATATCAGCAAATCCAGTATGAATAATTTCAAATCGATCTTTAAAGTCATTAAGGTTTTCTAATGCAGCTTTAATGGCTTGTTCATCTCTATCAAAACATATGAGTTTGTCATTGGGTCTTGCTTTTAATAAAAGTTTGGAGTGCCCTCCCCCTCCAAGTGTTGCATCTATCATTACCCCTGAAACAGAAACATCTTTTGCATATTTAATAATTTCATCTGCCATTACTGGTATATGTTTAAAATTATCAGTCGACAAAACAACTCTTTCTTCTTACTGTTGATGCTTTAAATCTTCGATTTAAATTTATTCACACTAGATCTGCCAGGAGTCCCCGTTAGTTAAATAAAGCGTTCGGTTTTCTCTCCGAAACTTAAGAGATAGAAGCGGGCGGAGTTGGGGCTTCGATCTTAACTTTACGGGGACTGCTGCCAGACCCAATGTTGATGTCAATTGCATCCGTGCACTAAATTTTTGGTTGAGCATAAAAGTTATATACCAAGATCTGGAAGATTTTGTGTATCGTTAAGAGTTGCATCACCACTAAGTGATCTCTCATTCCAAGTTGCTTTATCCCAAATTTCAATTCGAGAATACACACCTAAGAGAGTTACTTCTTTTTTTAACTTTGCATAATTCCTGAGTGGATTTGGAAGATTTAGTCGACCTTGTTTATCGGGAGTTACATCACTGGCTCCTGCAAAAAATGATCTTGCTGCTTCTCTCGCTTGTGGAGATGCCTTTGACTTTTCACGTATTTCATTTGCTACTTCTTCAAATTCAGAAAGAGTATAAATAAATAAGCATCCATCGCCTTTTGAAATTATTGCTCCACGCGATAAAGGGTCACGGAACTTTGAAGGCAATATAACTCTGCCTTTATCGTCTAATGAATGATGAAACTCTCCGAGAAACACCATACCCCCTTTTCACTTAACTACTTTTCGAATATTTTCACTCGATAGTTTGTTAACTCCCTCTAATGATTTTCTGATCATCTTTCGATAAACCATCCAGGTACTAGCCACCTAGGTCAAAACCACTGAGCTCCACTTTACCCCACTACCCACCACTATGCAACCACTTAGACACTTTTTTGCTCCATTTCGTAAAATTCTGATCTACCAGCCAATACGTGAAAGAATTAAGCTATGAATGAATTAAATAGAAGAGAATTTCTTAAAAAATTAGGGATTGGGGCATCAGGCCTAGCTCTAGGTTCCTTGGCTATATCATTACAAGGATGCTCTAACGACAAATCAACTAAAAATGAGAATGAACTTAAAGGTTCACAATATGTAGCGATTCGGATAAGTTCCGATTTATATAAATCTACGCTATTACAAAGATTCGCTTTTGTAATTTTTGAAAAAGAAACACATTTATCAAAAGAAACACTTAGTGTTAATTTAAAAAAACCAAGTGGAAAATTAACACAAATTAAAAATATTAGACCTAGAGTTGGTGGATTAAAATCTCAAGGAATATATTCATTTGAAACTATTTTTGATGAAGCTGGTAATTACGAAATATCAACATCATATGATAAGAATCCGGTAACACTTACATTTAATGTTAGTGAAGTAAACCTCGCACCTGGACTTGATACAAATTGTATTAATACTGACTCACCTACCAATGCTGATCCTAAAGATGCAAAAATATTATGCACAAGGTTCGATGGAGAATGTGGGTTGCACAAAAATTCAATATCAAATCTATTATCACAAAATGCACCCTTCCTAGTTCTATTTGCTACACCTGCAAGGTGTCAAACGAAATATTGTGGTCCGGTCTTAGACATATTGAAAAGTGAAGTTGAAAAAAATCCTATTAACTGCACACACATTGAAATTTATAAGGATGAAACATCACCGGATGTACTAGATGCAGTAACTGAATGGGGATTACCAAGTGAACCATGGTTATTTGCCGTCGATAAATCTGGAATAATTAAGAAAAGATTAGATGGAGCATTTGATCTAAGTGAAATTAAAGATTCTATAGACGCTATAAAAATCTAATATCGATCATTATTAGAATAATTTTTGACCCATGATATGTAATTAATTAGATCATCCTTTAATACCCTTATCTCGGGCAACTTATCACCGTATTGTGTGTGTAGCCTAAAACCTATATACCTCTTCGATGGTAATAACCGCATTATGCTATTTCCATCATTTGAAAGCGATGAACGATATAACCCTAAACCGGTCAGATAGAGCGAAGGATGAGGCAAAATTGCCCATAGTATTGCCATAAAAAGTACTCGAGTCTTATACATATTAAGACGAGAATAGAACAAATACAAAGTTGAATCAACTTGGGTGATTCTTTGGGATAATATAACTTAATGTCAAATAAAGAAAGCAGTAAAAATGGATAATTTTGCAACAGAAGAAGACTCAAAAAGAGCTGCAAAAATGTTTAATTCACTAGTGAATAATATTGCAATAAATATTAAAGGGAAAAACCCTGTAATTCATCTAAGTTGTGTATGTTTATTAGCTGGTGGGCACCTATTAATAGAAGATGTGCCGGGTGTTGGAAAAACTACATTGGCCAAATCAATATCAGAGAGCCTGAATTTAGAACAATCACGAATTCAATTCACACCTGACCTACTTCCAGGTGACGTAATTGGGACATCAATATTTAATCAAGAAAACAATACTTTTGAATTTAGGCCTGGACCAGTATTTGCAAATATTTTATTAGCTGACGAGATCAATAGAGCTTCACCAAAAACACAAAGTGCATTATTAGAATCCATGGAAGAAAGAAATGTTACCTATGACGGTATTACGCATAGCTTGCCAAATCCACATATGGTTATAGCTACACAAAACCCAGTTGAACTCAGCGGAACATACCCCCTGCCTGAATCTCAATTAGATAGATTCATGATGTCTCTAGCAATGGGTTATCCAAGTGTGCAAGATGAGATTGAAATATTGCAAGGATCTTCCACAAAACAAAAACTCACGGAAGTGCTGACTTTAGATGATTTCTTCGAAATTCAAAAAATAGCAACATCGATATATGTATCTCCAATAGTTGTAAATTATATTGTTTCATTAAGCAATGCAACAAGAGCGAACACAAATATATCATTGGGTATATCGCCGCGTGGATCATTAGCACTTTATAAAGCAGCGAAAGTATTAGCATTATCTTTAGGACGACATTATGTCCTACCAGATGATGTTAAAGCACTTGCTCCTAAAATATGGGAACATAGATTAATTTTAACTCCAAAAGCGAAACTTGAAGGTATTAAAAGAATTGATGTAATGCTTGCAACAGTTGGTGGTATTGAAGTCCCTACCATGAAAGAAAGATGATGACTTTTAGAGGCTACTGGGCTTTAACTATTGGTATCCTAGCGGGCTTAGGTTCAATATCATTTGCTTCAAAATTCTTACTGGTAATGTTTATATTTATGTTTACATTAATTATATTGTCGATTATCAATATATATATAATCAAATCTACAATCCATACAACACGAATAGTTTTACCCGAAAAACCTGACGAAGAAACCGAAATATTAACGACTTTACGAATAAAAGGTGCAACAGCAGATACTATTTTGAAAGATTATTTTGACAATGGGAAAAAAAATGCAAAATTCTTTTTTAATAAAACATCTAAAGATGCCATTTCGGAAGCACAATATAAATTTTGTGCAAAACAAAGAGGTAACTTCACAGTTGGTCCTATATTAATTAGCGAATCAGATTGGCTAGGATTCTTTTTAAAAGATCAAACTATAGACAACGAGGATATACTACTAATATATCCAAAAACTGAGACTATACCGTTGCCAAGTTTACCATTACGAGCCAGCGATGAATCTAGTTACTTCGACTCAAACTCAAGTTCGCTTTCAGAAGATCTCTTTGGGCTAAAGGAATATGAGCCTGGCGATGATATTAGATTGATACATTGGAAAACGTCTTCGAGAACAAGAAAGATATTCGTTAGGCAGCATGAACCTATATCAACTAGATCTATAGCAATCATTTTAGACCTCAATGAAAATTCTTATGATGAAAACGAATTTGAATCCGCTATCAGACTTTGTGCAAGTATCTGCCAAGCTGGTTTATCATCTAGCAAAAAAACGATATTTATAGGAAATGACCAACAAGAGGTTATATATGATGCAGATATTTTTTTAGATAAATTATGCTCACAGCAGTTAGTTAAACATACTGTACCTTTTAATATCTTAAATAGCCAGATTAAAAGTAATCAATGTGATTCTTTTATAATAACTGGATCAAGATTTGATACAACAAATATTAAAGAGACCATATTTAAAGTCACATCAAAAAAAATTAATGAAATAGACGGAAACAATGTTTTTTGTCTGAATGTAAAAACAATATTTGAAGATTATAAGCAATGGGTAGCAAAATGGAACGTTCGAGAAACATCAGCATCTCTCTAATATTCCTGTCCTTAATACTAGGATCGAATATTAATAATCTAATAAACATTTCACTTAATGACTATATATTTCTAGGTATAATAGTAATACTTCCACATTGTGTAGGTATATTCGCTGCAAAAAATAAAATATTTCAAAATATTTCTTCACTGGTTAGCGCTCTTATCGGCATAGAATTACTCTTACTAAAAGTGGCTGGACCTAAATTAGAAAAACTCATTCCAACAATTTCTAACCTGAAAAACATTTCAAAACAAGGACAAATTGGGATACGGCAATTTGCTGAAAACTCAACTCCATTGCAGTCAACAACGGGAACAATAGTTGTTGCTGCTTTTATACTATGGTCAATTTCTGAACTGATAGAGACAATTGCTATCAGATTAAATCTTTACGGATTAGCCTTCGCTATCTACATACTATTTTTTGCATTAGCCCAAAATAATTCAAATAATACATTTAATATACCAATCATCGCTCTTTTTTGTTTTGCTTGCTGGATTTATTTAAGGACAACATACAGATATAAAGTTTCAAATAGTGCACACAAAATACAGATCGTGAATAAGACAAAATATAAGATATTCGCGACAAATATATTCGCGACAATACTAATAACAACAATATGTATAGCCATTGTTATCCCAATCTCATCCTTACCTAGTATTGCACCAAAAAACATGCTTAATAAATTATCCAGAAACTCAACAATAACTGAATTATCCCCTCTTGTTTCGATGAGAGCTCAACTAAAAGATAATAATAATAAATTAATGTTCACAGCGAAAACAGATAGCGCCCAATATTTTCGACTTGGAGTACTAAATAAATTCGATGGAGATACTTGGTATTATGAAGCTCCAAAGAAAAACTATAAAGAACCAGTGCTTAAAGGCTTAGATTCAAGATTAGTTAATGCAACATTTGAGCTAAAAAATTTGAGTCCTAAAATTTTGCCTTCGATTTATAATACTGATTCAACATCAGAACGCAATCTCGTAGTATTAGATGACTCTACAATAAGTTCCCCAAAATCAGACATTACTAACTATTCAATTGATGCTTCAGTGCCAGAATCATCCTTTACCGATGAACAAATACGTATTGGTTCAACTCCAACACCAAAAGGATTAGATGATTATTTATTGATACCAGAAAATTTTGATCCTAGTATCGAAGAATTGAGTAGAAGTATTGCTACAAATAAAACATCAATATATGAACAAGTTACAGCGCTAAAAGACTATTTCACAAAAGGAGATTTCGTATATTCAACAAAAGTTAATTATAACTCTAGCCAAAGAGCTATGAGACAATTCTTAGATGCCAAAGTCGGGTTTTGTGAGCAATTTGCGGCAACATATGCAGCAATGGCAAGGTCGATAAGAATACCATCAAGGGTAATCGTAGGTTTTATACCTGGTAAACCAGATACAAATGGTGTATTCAATGTAATGTCAAAACAGGCACATTCCTGGGTAGAAGTATATTTAACGGGAATGGGTTGGATAACAATAGACCCAACTCCACAAGGAACACAACCTGGCCAGGCACCTTCTAATATAGGTGAGCAATTAGCAACAACTTCTAGCACGACTAGTACAACTAGGATTAAGAATACAACAACAACGTTAATTGGAACACAAACAACAAATACCATTACACAGTCAAGAGTAAGTCCATTAAGCACTTCAACTAGTAGCAATAACATTTTTAGTTTTTCAAATATACTATTTTTAACTTTGGTATCTTTATTGACGATCATGGGTTTTCTATATAACAGATATGTCCGTAAACGAAATATAGATTCGTTCCCAACAACACAAATAAATAATACCTATAAAAAAATATTTGAACATTATATATTAGAGTCCCACAAAATAGATATCACTCTTGCGGAATTAAAAGCAAAAGTGCCGTCGACTTGTTTGTATACACAAAAGTTTTTAGAACAATATTCAGAATATTCTTATGCACCAGATTGTGATATAGATATTTATGACTTAACGGAATCTGCTAATGATGCGCTGCTTGAGCTAACTGATATGGCCAATGAAAAAGTCTAATATTTATTTCTTTTTGATTTATTAGTCATTTTTTTTGATTGACGGATAACATCATCGACACCAGCTTTTGATATTTTAACAACATGATCAACTAGCGATATACCTATAACTACCATGATACCAAATGATATAAAAGATATATACCAAGCTTTAGTAAAAGAAATCACTATCACTACCAATAAAAGCAATAATCCAATTACTGAAAATAGTATTCTTCTTCCACTATGTCTGTAGATAGTTGTTTGCTCAACATGCTGAGCTAGATCAGGGTCAGAACGTCTAATATTGGCTTCAATATCGGCAAGAATCTTTTCTTCATTTTCACTTAATGGCATAAAAATCGTTCAATTACTTTCTGTTTTCTGTATCAATGATATGTGAATTAACTTCACCATCATTACTGTTATATAGATCTATATCATCATTGCTTTTACTAATGTCAACCTTTATGTTAGCTCTATGCGTAAATAATTTAGAAACTGGCTTCCATAACCTATCTCTTAAAGACCATATAGTTACGTTCTTTAATGCTTCAACGATAATGATACCACCCATTTTCGATACACCTTTTTCTCTTTCAGCAAAAGAAATTGGTACCTCAATAATGGTTGCACCAAATTTTGAAGCAGTATAAGTCATCTCAATTTGAAACCCATACCCTTCTGAACTTATTCCATTATCTAACATTTTCTTTAGTATCTTTGCATTGTATGCTCTGTAACCAGCTGTTGCATCTCGGGTTTTAATATTAAGCATAATTCGAGTATATAAATTTCCGCCTCTAGAAAGTAGTCTTCTTATTAAAGACCATTTAGGAATTTGACCACCTTGTACATACCGAGAACCAATTACTAGATCAGCTCTAGCTTCACTAATTGGTTGTATTAATTCACCTAGCACATCAGGATTGTGGCTTAAATCAGCATCCATCTGACAAATTATGTCGTATTTTTTTTCTAAACATTTCGAAAAGCCATAAATATAGGCTTTGCCAAGCCCAAGTTTTTCTTTTCTTGTTTCTAAAGATAGCCGTCCATTGTATTCTTTGCTTAGTTCTATTACAATATCGCCTGTACCATCGGGACTTGAATCATCAACAATCAATAAATCCACATCATTTTTAAGTACACGTCTAATAACTTCTTCAATATTTTCTTTTTCATTATATGTAGGAATTACCACACAACTTCGCATAGGTACATTCTAGTTGAGTACGATATAAAAGTGAATATAAACGATGAAAATTTATCATTTAATGAATCCGACTACTCAGAAGAAGAAATTGATTCTCTGGTTCCGACTAGAAAGGCGTATATTATCGCTTTTCTTGTATTATTCGTTAGCTCAATTACAGGTGGACTCATAGGTTATGCAAGCTCAAAGATTTTTGTAAATGACCCATCACAAATTATAGAATTAGTATTTGCCTTGCTAAGTTCAATTTCAATTTGTTGGTCAATGTCGGTAGTTGTAAATATAAGTTTAAAAGCAAGTGTAGAATTCAAAAGTAGAAAAAAACTATTTTCATCTTCTAAAAGGCCGTCAAAACTACTCAGATGACATCTATCTTTGTTTAAAGAATCTTGCTAAACCTTCTTGCATTACAGTTGCTACATGTCTTTTATCTTGTGTAAATATTTCGCCATAAGCTAAAGCTCTAGAATTTGAAGCATGAGGAGAATGCTGATGATATAAAAGCCATTCATCACAACGAAAAGGTTCATGAAACCAAATCGCATGATCCAATGATGCCATCATAAATTTCCCGCGGTATAAAACTTCACCATAAGGCAGCATTGCCGTATCAAGCAATGTTAGGTCTGATGCATATGTCAATATACATTTATGTATTAATGGATCATCGCCTAAAGCACCATCTGCTTTTAGCCAAACATCTTGTTCCGGTTCTTGCTTAGTATTAGCAACCCAAGCTGGTGCAGTAACAGAGCGAGTATCTATTGGCCTATCCCATACGAGCCATTTCTGAGTATCCTCATCGATATTATTCATAATTGGCCGCAAGCGATCTTGCCATGTAGGTAAATTCTCCGGTTCAACAATATTCTCAGGGAATGGAGTTGAATGATTAAAACCCTCTTCAACTTTTTGAAAACTTGCAGTAAGCACAAATATTGTTACACCATTTTGCTGTGCAGATACTCGCCTTGTTGAAAAACTACCACCATCACGAATTTTTTCAACGACATATGTTATCTTTGCTCCAGGATGACCGCCGACTAAAAAATATGCATGAAGTGAATGTACCATTCTAGATTTATCAACAGTTTTTCCAGCGCTTAACAAAGCTTGAGATGCTACTAATCCACCAAAAACTCTTTGCCTAGACTCTAAAGGAGTATTTCCCTGATAGATATTTTCGTCTATAGCATCTAGTTCAAAATATGTTAATAATTCATCTAATGCTTTTGACATGTATCAAGTTCAACTTTATCTACTGGAAAATATTTGCAATTTCTAAAAGTTCAAGGTCAACACGATTTAGTTCAATAGTGGCTTCAGCTAAAGTCACACGCTTAATTTCTTTACCTTTTAAAGATACCATTTTGCCATAATCTTTTTCATTTACAGCATCGATCGCGGCTATACCAAATCGTGTAGCCAATACTCGATCAAAGGCAGTTGGTGTACCTCCACGTAAAACGTGACCAAGTGTAGTTTCGCGTGTTTCAAATCCAGTACGTTGTTCTATCTCGCGAGCAACACGATAGCCAATTCCACCCAAACGCTGATGTCCATATTCATCTACATCATAATTAATTTTTTTCATTGTTCCTTCAATGGGTAATGCGCCTTCCGCAACAACAATAATTGAAAAATGAGAACCACGAGTATGACGTCTTTTTATTTGTTCACAAATTTGATCTAAATCAAATTCAATTTCAGGTACTAAAACAGCATCTGCACCACCTGCGATTCCACTATAAGTCGCTATCCAACCAGCATGTCTTCCCATTACTTCTACTACCATTACCCGGTCATGGCTCTCTGCTGTTGTATGTAAACGATCGATTGCGTCAGTTGCTATTTGTACAGCTGTATGAAAACCAAATGTTACATCAGTAGCTGAAATATCATTATCTATTGTTTTTGGCACACCCACAATATTTATGCCTGAATCGCTCATTGAAGCAGCACCAGATAGCGTTCCCTCTCCTCCAATAGCAATCAAACAATCAATATTATTATTTTCTAACGATTTTTTAACAATATCCGCACCGTCATCAATCATTGTTGGTGATAAACGTGAAGTTCCTAATATTGTACCGCCCCTGTGTAATAAACCTCTAGAACTATCTATAGAGAGTTCAATATAGTCAGATTCCAATACACCTTTCCAGCCATATTTATACCCAACTAGTGCGTGACCATAGAATCCCTCACCTTTTCTAATAATGGCACGAATAACCGCATTTAGCCCAGGACAATCGCCTCCTGAAGTTAAAATTCCTATTCTCATCTTATACCTTTCGTAAGACTTCTATTATTACACTTAACCATCTACATATCACGTATTTAATAGCGCTAAACTTAGATCATGGAAAAACTTAAAGATTCAAACCAAATAAATACAGAGGATATCGCTTCATTTTTTGAAGGAGAAGAGGTAGAGCAAATTGAATTTGTTCTGGCGGCATCTCATTCTAAACTTCCACGAGCTATGGTTTCACGACATGTGTATGTTGCCGCAATGAGCAAAACACGCCTAATCATGTGGGCCAAAAGGCGCACATTGGCAAAAAGCCTCTCTGAGATTTCTTGCTCGGTGATGTTTGAAGATTTACAAATACAAGACACTTGGTCTAAAAAAAATAAAAAGAATTGTGAATTACTATTTCCTGATGGACAATTAATTATTGTCGAGTCTTTTGATGCTACAAACTTATTTGTAGAAAATTTAGTGAATGCAATCGTTGAGATAAATAAACCAATTGCAACTAATACGAATCAACAACCAATCGCAAGTGAAGAGGTATATAGTCAAAAAGGTGTGGCGCTTAGTAATGATGTTGCTGAGGCTTTAGAAGAATCATTGGGCGCAAAGTCTTCTATTCCAAAGTCTCCAGAAACTGAATTAAGTTCACACGAACGAAGCCAAGAGAAAAAGAAAAAAGAAGTGGTAGTTACTCGGGATGTTATCATTCAAAGTTTATCTCGCGCACTTGATGGTTCCATCTCTCTAGAGTCACTGCAACAATGGGCTGTTAAAGTAAGGGACTTCAAAGTATTAGATGCTGATGAAGCAATGGTTAGCTATATTTTATTCTCATTATCGCGAATTGATCCATCAAATCCAGATTCAGCAAAAGAAGCAATCGGGGAATATTCTGAACGTTTAAATATTTCTTTAGTTTAAAATTACTTTTGTCTCTGGTCGCACAGCATATATTTAGATAGGTATAGTAGAAGCATAAGAATCTACATATCCATATTTACAAAGTGAAAATATTTCATACATAATTTCATCAGTAAGATTTCGTAATACTAGCTTCGAATCAGTATTCGATTTATACTTTTCAACATCGATTGCTTTACCAAAATGTATAGAAATTTTTTTACCAACTCGTGGTAATTTTTCATGAACATCTTGGACATTCTCGGTGCCAACAATACCTACAGGTATGATTACAGCGTCAGTTTCAATTGCTAAACGAGCAACGCCTGTATGGCCTTTATGTAAAAAACCGTCTCGAGTTCTTGTACCTTCAGGATAGATAGCAAACACACCCCCATTTTCTAGCACTCCTTTAGCTGCTTCAAGTGCGCCAGTAGCACTATTTAAACTATCTCTTCTTACAGGGATTTGGCCTGTACTTTTAAAAAACCATCGCGTTTTTATCGAATCAAAATACTCAGCTTTAGCTACAAAAGTTACTCTTCTCTTTACAACGTGAGGAATTAACATTGAGTCCATAAATGATCTATGGTTTGCAGCCAATATTACAGCTCCAGTGTTTGGAATATTTTCTAAACCCGTTACTTGTGTCTTTAAAAATGCTTTGAAAGGCACCGAACCGATCATTTTAGTAGCATCATATAAATCAAAGTCTACCTTTTCTCGCAAGTCCATCGATTTATTTTTAACTTTTTTTAAACTATAGAGCAAATTTATTTTATTCAAGTTTTGTTAATCCTTTTTTCAAATTTCTTATTGCTTGGCTTGTTCTTTGATCATTCTCTACTAAGGCAAATCTCACAAACTCTTCCCCACCGGGTCCAAATCCTGAGCCTGGAGAGACAGCAACATTACATTCGGTTACACAAAACTTAGCAAATTCTAGTGAACTCATTTCACGATAAGCATCTGGTATTTTTGCCCAAACAAACATAGTTGCTTTTGGTTTTGCGATTTCCCAACCAATGCGATTCAAACCATCAACTAATTTATCTCTACGATTTTGATAAATTTCACATGCTTGTTTTGGATAATCTGGAAGTTCATCCATTACCACCGTAGCTGCGATTTGTACAGGTTGAAAAGTTCCATAATCTAAATAGCTTTTTAATTTTTGTAATGCAGAAATAATCTCTTCATTACCTAGTAAGAATCCAACACGCCAACCAGCCATAGAAAAACTTTTTGTCATCGAATAAAGCTCTACACAACAATCGCTAGCTCCTGGTACACTCAATATAGAGGGTGGTTTATATCCATCAAAGCCCATATCGCCATATGCAAAATCATGAACGACAATGATGTCATGTTTTTTTGCAAATGCAACAAGCTCAACCATGAAATCATAATCAACAACTGTAGTAGTCGGATTGTGAGGAAAACTAGCAACTATTACTCGTGGTCTAGGCCAAGCCTGCTCATATGCTTTTGCCATATTTGATAAAACATCAGAACCGTCACCCAAATGTACATAATGTACAGCAGCTCCTGCCAGAATCGGACCCCATATATGAATAGGATAGCTAGGACTTGGAACTAAAGCAGTATCACCAGGACCTAATAGAGTCCACATAAGATGAGAGAAACCTTCTTTGACGCCAATTGTCATACATATTTGCGATTCAGGATCTAACTTAACATCAAAAGTACGATCATATAATTTTGCTACTGCTTGACGTAGATGAGGTATTCCCTTAGATGTTGAATACCTATGATTCCTTGAGTTCTGTGCAGCTTCACATAATTTTTCTACAGCTAAATCTGGTGATGGTAAATCAGGGTTGCCAAAACCTAAATCTATTACATCCTCACCTAAATGTCGCTGGGCAACTTTTAAATTATTAATCTCCGCAAACACATAAGGAGGAAGGGCATTTATACGACGAAAATCCATAATGATATTCTACCCTAACGAATCAATGGCAAGAGCGCCAGCTCCTAATAAACCTGCATTACTTTTAAACTTAGCTAATCGTATTTCAGGTAATGTTCTTCTTAAACTACCTTGCGCTACAACACTGTAGTGTCTTTGCACTCTAGATAAAAGTGCATCTCCAAGATCCGATACACCTCCAGATATTACGCAGACACCAAAATTCAATATATTATCCAAAGAACTCAAACCCAAGGCAATATTGTGAGAAAACTCTTCTAATATTTCAGAACAATTACTAGGATCTCTTGCAATCGATAGATTTACATGCGATCCATCAATTTTATTTATATCACCATCTACGAAATCAAGTAGATATCTAGATTCACCTCTAGAAATATGTTCACGTGCGACTCGACCTAAAGCTTTGCCAGACCCTAATGTCTCAAAACAACCCACTTGACCACATGCACATACATGACCATTTAAATCCATTGTAAAATGGCCGATATCAAATGCATACCCATCATTGCCTCTATATAGTTTTCCATCAAGTATCAAGGCACCTCCAATACCAGTACCTAAACCTACACTTAAAATATTTTTTTCATTTCTAACTGTACCAAATTTATATTCTGCATAACCTGAGCAATTATTATCGTTGTCTATAAATACTGGTATACCAATAGCATTCTGGAGTTCACTTTTTAGATCTACACCACCATCTATATTAAAAGCAGGAACATTTGGAGAATATATAACGTGACCATCAAGCGAGATCATACCAGCGGCACCACAACCGATTGCTTTAATACTATTGTCTTTTGAAATCAAATCTTTGGAAGTATCAACGATAACTTTCTTCATATCCGACCATCTAGTTAAAGTTAATGAGCTTTCTTCTATTTCAAAATTACCCTCTGAATCTACTATTCCAATACTTAGTTTAGTTCCACCAATATCAACTCCGATTGCTTTCATTTTTTCACTTTTGATTCTCTTATATTTATAACTGTATTATCTTCTTCAGCAGTATTATCATCAACAAACTTTAAATCCATTTGGACTCTATCTTTCTCACTAGATTTTAGTTGGTTAATTATTGTATCGACTGCATCTAATAAGTTTTTTGCACTCGATATAGCATCACTTGCACTTTCGAGAAGTAGCTCTTTTACTTCAGGGTCAACATTATTTTTTATTTCATTTAATTGACTCAAAGACATAAAGAGAAAATTAAAAATATTATCTGCAATGTTTTGATTTATGTTTTCGTCATTGTTCATTGCTTTATAATATAGTAGCAAGATGACCGAACATGCATCTGGAGAGATAAATATAAATAGCAAAATGTCTAAAGTCCTGGAAATACTCCTAGAATTAGATGAATATCCAAGTTGGATTCAAGACATTATATCTATTGATGTACATTCAAGAGATTCACAAGGGAGAGCGATCTTAGCAACAATGAAAACAAATGCTATGGGTAGGTCAATCGAACAAACCCACCAATACTCTTATGATAATTATCCATCAGAGATTAGCTGGAAATTCATTAAAGGAGATATGGTTTCTTCATTAATAGGATCATACAAATTAGAACAGCTTAATAATGACGAAGTAAAAGTTATATATAACTTAGATATTGATCTAACAAGTTCTTTACCGGGATTTATAAAACGTAAAGCTGCACAAAAAATAGTTGATTCTGCACTCAAAAACCTAAAACAAATCTCAGAAAAATAGTTCTATCTATTTGGTGAAATAGTTTTAATTCTCGAAAAATCACATTGGACAATGGGAACTAGCAAAGAAGCTAAATAGTCATATGAATGATTCTTCTCTACAAATTCGCGACCTTTAATCCCCATTTGAGAAGCTAATTCATTATCAGATAATAAAATATTTAGTTTATTGATCAATTCGTTTTCAGATTTAGGATCAATACAAAAACCCGTCTCACCCTCAATTAAACTTTCGGAACTACCACCAGAATCACCTACGATTACAGGTAACCCACAGCTCTGCGCTTCAAGAAACACAATACCAAAGCCTTCTGCTTCAAGTCCCTTCCATCTGTCTCGACAAAGCATCGCAAATATATCTGAACCATGAAGCACCATACGCAAATCTGAGTCGGACACAGAACCTAAAAAATGGATCCGATCTTCTACGCCTTTTTTTATTGCCAAATCTTTTAATCTTTTTTCATCACGTCCTTTGCCGACAATAACAACATTTAGATCTTCATCAGTTTTCGAAATCGCATTAATCAGTACATCGAATCCTTTTCTTGGAACTAGTCTGCTAATTGAAACAACAATTTTTGAATTAACTGAAATCCCTAAAGTCTCTCGTAACGAGATTTGCGCTTGCAATTTTTCATTTGTATCTGGTATTGAGAATCTATTTACATCAACTCCAGGGGGAATGCGCAAATAGTTGATATCACCATTTACAACATTGGCTAGTTGTTGCGCAGCGTATGTACCTGCACTTAAAACAATATCTATGCTTTTCATTTCCTGTCTTAGTAGAAGTTTTGTAGGAAAAATTTTACCTGGCGTAGTTATTTCTGCGCCATGGACTATAAGACACTTTGTGATATCTCTTAAATGTGAAGCAATTAATCCAGTAGGCAATGCAGGATCTATAAATACAATCTCAGAATTTAGTTTATCTATTGTCTTGTTTATATGATGTATAAGTTTTGGAGTTGGCCAAAGAATTTTTGAATAACGTTCAATATCGAAACTTTGTTCTCGATCAAACTCTTTTGCTCCATTATATTTAGTAGTAATAACTTTGGTATTTTCAAACGGCAACCTTTTCACAAGCTCATATAAATAATTTTGTATACCGCCGACTTTGGGAGGGAAATCATTAGAAACTAAAAGCACAGTTATATATTAGTATTATTAAATTTTAAAAATGCTAATAGTTCATCATAAAGACCCTGCGATCTTGTTTTGAGGCGGTGACGGGATTCGAACCCGTGTCCCAGGTTTTGCAAACCAGTGCCTGAACCACTCGGCTACACCGCCCTGAGCTTAAATTTTTAGAAATTTAAGTCGAACAAACATATTAGTTCAGGGTTGATGGTCATGAAGGTAAAGATACAAGGGTTTTCATATAAATATTAGAAGATATTCTATTATTGCTTTGAAACCAGACTTGGTGCATTTAGTATTGGTAGCCAAAATGCTATGACCAGACTACCTATTATACCACCTAAGAATACAATCAATAGTGGCTCCATTAGTGAACTTAAGCCATCAACTGATGTCGTAACTTCATCATCGAGAGTTTTTCCATAACGATCTAATAATGAAGGTACAGTACCTGTATCTTCACCCATTAGTACAAGCTGAGTCATAACTTCTGGGATTAGTGGCTCCTGCTTTAAAGCTAGACCTAAAGAAGATCCTTCACGAACATTGTCGTGAATTCTAACCACGGCTTCATTTACATGTTGATTACCCGAAGCATTACCTGCAAGTAGCAGTGCTTCAAGCAATCCTACTCCTGAATTCATTAGTGATGACAACACTAGAACCAAGCGAGCAATTGCTGATTTATGGATAATTGTTCCAAAAATCGGTAACTTTAATATCAATCTATCTTTTGTAGCATGAGCTGAAGGACTTCGCTTATATAAGACAACTAAAGTAATAATTATTATTGCTAAGAGTGGATATATATACCATTTTTCAATAAGTTGATCACTCATCCAGACAACAATCTTTGTTGGGAGAGGTAAGTCACCTTTTAATTGGTCGTAAATAGCTTGAAATTGCGGAACAACGAAAATCAAAAGCCCAGCAGTCATGACCATGGCAATAATAAATACAACAACTGGATACATCATTGCCGATTTAACTTTACGTTTTATTCGGACACGTGCTTCAGTTATAAAGGCTAAATGCTCTAATGATTCGTCGAGACGACCAGAAATTTCTCCTGCTTCAATTAAAGCACACGAAAGCTCTCCAACATTATCTCCTTCTTCTCGAAATGCAGAGGTTAAAGATGAACCTTCACCAACTTTTGTATGAATACGTGAAAGTATTTTTCCTATAGGTTTCTTAGCTTGTTGACGTGCCAAGATTCCCAAGGCAGGATAAACTGGTAGCCCTGATGCTTGAGTCGTTGCCAAAGATCTAGCCAACCATGCGATCTCTTTTGTGTTTGCTTTCTTTCGAAGATTTATTTCTTTAGTAGCTACAGTACTACCACCTTGTTTAGAAACTGACATAACAAGTAGGTTTTGTTGACCTAGTGAAGTTCTCACTTCGGACTCGTTCTCGCCTTCTAAAACACCATGAATTTCTTCACCATTTTTACTAAAAGCTTCGTACTTAAATGTTGCGGTCATTAGCCCACCACCCTTGATAGTTCTTCGATAGATGTAATACCTTCGGCTGCCCTATTAAGGCCATCTTGTAATATTGTTGTCATTCCAGAAGCAATTGCTGTAGCTTCTATTTCATTTGATGTCGTATTTTTAGAAACCATATGTGCAATTTCATCATTAAATACCAAGACTTCAGCAATTGTTGTACGTCCTAAATATCCTGTTCGATGACAATGAGCACAACCTTCTAAATTTGCTTTATAAAGGATTGACGGCGGTTCACCATTCCAAGGAAATGAATCTTTAATTTGATCCATAACATCAAAGGGTATATAACAACGATGACATAGTTTTCGCACTAAACGTTGAGATATAACTCCACGTAATGAAGAGGAAACTAAAAATGGTTCAACACCCATGTCGATCAGACGGGTTGGAACACCAGATGCTGAGTTCGCATGAACTGTAGCTAGAACAAAGTGACCTGTAAGAGCAGCTTGAATCCCAATTGATGCAGTCTCGCCATCACGAAGCTCACCAACCAAAATGACATCAGGGTCAGCTCGCATAAATGAACGCAATGCTCTAGCAAAAGTCATTCCTGCCTTAACATTTACTTGTATTTGTGTAATTCCTTTAAATCTATACTCGACAGGATCTTCAATCGTTAGTACTTTAAGATCAGGAGTAGCTATACGGTCAAGTGTTGCATAAAGTGCTGTAGTTTTACCAGAACCAGTTGGTCCGGTTGCTAACAAAGTACCTTGTGTTGCCGTTATTAGAGGAATATATCTTTCTAGGACTTGTTTTGAATAACCCAAATCTTCAAGTTTTGAAATTTTGCTAGAACGATCAAGAATACGCATTACAGCGCCCTCGACTCCCCAACTTGTTGGTAATGTGACGAGACGTAAATCAACAGAACGATCGTCAAAATCCAATCCGAATCTACCATCTTGAGGAAGTCTTCGTTCACCTACATCTAAATTAGACATAACTTTAAGTCTATTTATGATACCTGCAGCATATGAAATAGGATAAGTACCTACTACGTGTAACACTCCGTCTTTACGATATCTTACTATTACTTCTTCGCCTGCAGGTTCAATATGCACATCAGAAGCACCTTGTTTGGTTGCATTTTCGATTAGTGTTTTAACCAACTTTGAAGTTTTTCCTTCACCATCGTTATTAACAATTCTAATCTTTTCAACAACTTCTTCTTTTTCAATTTCTAACTCTTGTGAACGCTCTCTTGATTCTAAGACTGAAAGTACATCCCTGATAGCGGCAGCTTCTGCAACAACGATCTCTATTTTCTCACCTGAAAATAATTGTTCTATATCATCGAGTATTATTATATTTGTAGGGTCACAGACTGCTATTTTTAAATGGTTGTCATCAGTTCTTATTGGAGCAACCATCAATCTCTTTGCACTAGCAATAGGAATGTTTGAGAAACGATCCCTATCAACCATTGCTAAAGTTAAATCAATAGTTTCATATCCTTGTTTGATCCAAGCAGCTTTTTCTAGTATTCCTATTGATATTCCAGCACGCATTAATGAACGTAATGGCAACAAGCCGAATTGACTGCCAGCACTTATTGCTTTTCTTACTCGTTCAGTATCATCATATCCAGCTCTCTCTAGAGCATCGACATAGCTTTGTGTTTCAACTGTAAAAGTTATAGCATTTTTTTTAGTGCCAGTTAAAATATTTTTGTCTACGGGTACAATTTCATTTTTCTGAATTGGAGAATCACCATTTACGACGTCAATATTCTCGAATTCATGATTCGTATCTTCGTGCGCTGACATTGTCATTCTCTTTCCTCTACTTATTAACGTTTTTCTAATTACCTTCAGGCGTTAAAACGCATTCTGGTGCTGGTGTTGTTGGATCTTCTATACAACCAGCTGAATCTATATTTCCACCAGCGGCCCAACCAATTAAATTCATTTTTATTTCAACTTCAACTAAATTTGGGTCCGCAGATTGCCCTCCTTCGACATCGCCAATAGTTGTGATATTCGTACTTGTTATAACTACAATACGCCCTACACTTTTATTAGTTATCGATTCTAAAAACCCAATGACATCATTCATATTTCCTCTCACCTTTATAGAAACTTCATGATTATCTAATTGTGGTGCTGATGGTGTCACTGTTGAATTTGGGTTTGCAGGTACGGGTTTAGCTGATGGTGCGCTAGGGATTGAGTCCAATGCAATGACATCTTCCGGTGTACCTTCGAGCCATTGAAGTCTAAATAAATCTGCTCTTTCATTAATTTTGAGAATCACATTTGGTAATTCCAGTGAATTTGGAACACGTGCCTGTAGCTTTTTTAATCTTTTTTCTATTGATTTAGGATTCAAACTTTTTGCTAATTCTAATTTATCATTTGCTACTTTTGCAGTTTCAGAATTTTCATCAGCACGTTTAGATATTTCATTATATTTTGGAATCAATAGTTTAAAAACACCTAAACCTACTAATAGCAATACGCAAGCCATCAAAATTATTGTTAATTTACGATTCTTATTCATCAGTTACCCCCTATAGGAGCTGTTGTTGTTGTTGTAGAAGTTGTAGTAGTAGAAGTAGTAGAAGCTGGCGTATTGTCTGCTGTATTGACTAATACTCCTTTTTTATTAAATTTTGTGCCTTTATCATTAGCATCGTACCCATTAGCGATTTTAAATTGTTGCTCTGGTGATAGACCATTTACATATCCATCACAATTAGCAACATTTGGAACTAAATAAGAACTAGATAATGGATAAACATACTTAAATGAAAAATCTTTCACTCCAGTTGTGTCTTTAAATGTTCCCACACCAATTTTTTCTGTTGAGGCTGCTTTTTGAAGAAGTACCTGCCATACACCCAGAGACTTAGCAAAACCATTTTCAGGATCTGCAATTTCAATAGATGTATCTATTGCTGGACCTTCCGTTGTTGAAGTCACTGATATTGATTTAAAGATAGCAGGGCTTCCTGGAACAATTTCTTGTCTAGTTGTAATAAGCGAACACAATACTTTTGAATATGCAGGTAAACCAATCTCTAAAGTGTTTAGAGCAGTTTCTCCAAGTATAAGAGTGTCGTTAGCATCTATGACTTTTTGCTTTAATGCTAATTCTTTTAATGCTTTGTCCTTATCGTCTTTAGCGGATTGTTCTCTCAGCGTTGCATAAATTAATGGAAATGTAATCATCATAATAAGGCCAACAAAAGCGATCAAACTTATTAAGGCAATTGAACGTTGTTTCGCTTTTCGTTTTGCATTTTCCCTCTCAGCTTCGTATACAGGATTTGGCAAAATTGCGTATGGTTGATTAGAAAAATCTGAATATGCACTAGCAAGAGCTTGGAATGCTAGAGGTTTCTCATGCTGCTCAATATCTAGATGATAACCACGCGGTTCAGGAATAGGCAATATATTTATACCAGTGTCTGCAATTCTTGTAAGCAAAGTAGGAGTATTTGCACCAGCACCAAGAGCTATAAGCTCGTCTGGAACATCAGTACCTTCTCGTTTCCAAAATATCAAAGTTTTTCTGAATTCACTTACAAGTTCATCGAGAAACTCATCAGTTATTTCTTGAGGAGTTTTTTGCACTTCTTCATTTTGTGTAAATGATGTATTTGGTGATTGTGATTCTTCGATTTTTTTGTCTAATTCATCTAATCCACCAATTCGTAGAGCTCTAGAAACTAAAGGTAATCCATCTTCCAATAAAATAACTTCAGACACAGATCTAGCAACTCTGAAATATAGCCCATCAGCAGGGAGTAAAAATGTAGATGAAGTGATTGGAGCCTTACGCCCACCTAATCTTCTCCATACGGGATCCAAATCGTCTGATTCAACTGCTGCAATAACCATATTTAACATATTGGAGTTTTTTGCACCTTCACTTGATGTGAAATCATCTTTAAGATCACCCACAACTAGGGCAGCAACAGAAGTTGAGCCAGGAATAATAGGAAGATTATCTTCAGCAATTGACATAATTGCTGCACGCATCGCTCGGTCAGGTACGCGAGGTACATCAACTCGTCGCACGAATTGTCTACCTCCTGTAAATGCAACACGTACAATCGTTGCTTTAGAAGGAATCGCGTTTAAAGCAGAGTCTAACGCTTTAGCAGGTGTAGGTCCTTCAAAATGTTCAACACGAATTGAACCATGCGGTTCTACGTATGCAACATGTACTTGAGTGCCATCTACTTCTATACCTACTAAAAGTCTTAACTCTTGAACTGGTGCATTTTGCTGTTCCAGAGTATTTTTTGGACCTTTATTTTTATTTTGGAATGCCACTACTAGCACCTCCTACCAAATTTAAGATGTCAGCCGATTATTGTCTTCCATGACATTTAGACATTTCAATTATTATGAGAGTAATTCGTCAATAACATCACTCAACTTAAACTAATAAAAAGAAATTATCTAAAAATATGATTATCCAACATTTGAGATAGTATCGTCAAAAGCGCCTTCAATTGCAGCTAAACGCTGGGTAGTCTCAATCTCACTATCATTTGATACTTTTTGGCCACCCCATTTAACTAGCGCTTTAAGCTGGTCGGGTCCTACATGACCAATCAATACGGGTAAATCAAGTTCCAATAGCTCTAATAGAAATTTTTCGGGTAGTTCCCATGCCAAAATTCCAATAATATTTCTTATAGATCTAGACCATTCGATCAGCTCTATATCCTTTTTTGTGTTAATTACCAATAATATAGCTTCTTTTTCGTCATCACCTTTTTTATGTATAGGCAAAGACAATTTGTTAGCAACAGATCTAGCAGTAATACTTGTATCGAGTATCGCTAATTCTCTTTTTCCCATTTTAATTTCCTTTTTTCCATTTAAATAATTTTCTTTTTATCTTTGAGTCATCTTTATATTCTGAATTAGATGAAAAAATATCGTCTAATTTATTTGATCTTGATATATTTTCTCCGGGTGTATCGTCAAAGGACTGCATTGAGTCTTTGGGCAGTATTTTCTCCCATATTTTATCTAGTTGAGTATCGACTGAATTCTCACCTGATGTTGCTACAGTCCTAGCCATATTCGCATTTCCAACCCAAAGCTCTCTATCGTCTTCTATAACTGCCAATAGATCTACTTGATTACTAGGATGGTCAAAATCAGATCCTGAGATTACTTGCTTAATATCTTCAACTTCTCGCCCGACGTTATCTACTTTTTGGTTTACAATTAGCCCAATTTTGCTAGGATCAATTCCTAAACCAGGAAGTCGTTGTGAGTCCTTAGATCGACACATTGCTTCTAATGCCCTTCTTGCATCAAGCAAAGTTGCATGTTCATTATTAACAACCATAACAACTTTATCTGAACTGGTTAAAGCAAAACCTGATACCAATGGGTCGCGCAATTCAACTGGACAATCCAGAATTACAATATCAAATCTTTGAGTTAGTAATTCAAGAATTTTACTATATGTTGCTGGTGAAAATTTCCTTCGATTTGCACCAGTTTCAGGTCGCAAAGGAGCTAGTAAAGCAAACAGACCAGACCTTCTGTCGTATACTAAATTTCTAGAAAGCGATTCTGAATCTAAATGATGCTCATTCAATAATTCTCGAACTGTAGGGTTATATAGACCAAGTCTCGTTCCCACGTTTCCAAAACCTATATCTAAATCAACAATACAAACTTGAGCTTTTGTCGTGTAACTCAAACGAGCAGCCATATTTACTGAAATTGAGGTTTTTCCTACACCACCTTTCGGTGAATATACACAGATTATCATTGGTTCTTTTAATGTTAATTGCCTTTTTCCGTCTGAAACTGTCGGAAAATCATTCATGTTTAATGTATTTTTTGCATTTGATAAATCATCATTTGATTCATACATAGACCACATTGATTGATTACCATTTACATCATGGGATCCGAATGCAAAAAGAGCTTCATCTGCAATATTATCTTTTGTTTCAAAGATAGAAACTGATGCTTCATCACTTCTATCCGTGTCTTGTATATTTGAAAAATCACTACTATCCGAAAAGCTAGGCTTAGCTGGCAATGCGTAATTAGAAATATTTTCTACTTTAGTATTTTCAACTTGTTCACCTTGTTTGAAAAAATCTTGGTTAAAGTTACTTGCAACATCTTGGACTACCACGTTTTCTGGCGACTTAGGATAAACTTCCATATCTGTATGACTTAACTTTGTTTCATCAATTTCAGGTGTTAGTGGTATTTGAACTACAGGAGTCTGAACTAGTGGTGTCTGAACTACAGGAGTCTGAACTACAGGAGTCTGAACTACAGGAGTCTGAACTACAGGAGTCTGAACTACAGGAGTCTGAACTACAGGAGTCTGAACTACAGGAGTCTGAACTACAGGAGTCTGAA
>JAGPDB010000006.1:0-22026 GCA_018057765.1 Acidimicrobiia bacterium | reverse complement strand
TGAACTACAGGAGTCTGAACTACAGGAGTCTGAACTACAGGAGTCTGAACTACAGGAGTCTGAACTACAGGAGTCTGAACTACAGGAGTCTGAACTACAGGAGTCTGAACTACAGGAGTCTGAACTAGTGGTGTTTGAACTACAGGTTCTGAAAATGAAGCTTGATATGAATCAATGTTAGAAGTTTGTAAAGATTGGTCTTTACTATCTTGTAAATCGCCAATACCTTTATGCGAAGCTATTTTTCCCTGTATAGTTTGAAGACGGTTTATTGCATTTTCCTTCTTTTGGGTATCTTGATTTTGAGTATTTATTGAAAAAAAAGTATTATTTTCAATGATCAAAGCTGATTCTGGCACATCTAGATTTACATCGCCATCATAACGTGCTGGTGGTTCAATAAGACCAATATGGTTATATAGGGATCTACGCAAAGTATTTAATGTAGGTCTTCGTATACTCGATTTAACATTTAATTCTTTTAGCTTTTGTTCATCTTGTTGCCATGGTATTAGCACAATATTTTCTCTTACTAAAGCAATAACGGCTTCAAGCGGTGCCATTTTTTGTGATAGCGAATCAGAAACTAAAACGATTGCATTATTTGTCGATATTGATTTTGTCACGAAGGCTTGCACAAAACTCGCATAACTAAAACAAACAGGATAAACATCTAAAGCTAGATCCTTAGAAAGTGCGTCATAAATATTTTCTTCTGCTACCACATAAACTTGAGGTTTTTGATCTCGTTTTTCATCTGAATGAATCAATTTCAATCCCATATTTCTCCTTAGGCTTTATGCATGTCAGCCAATAAATACTTTCTGTGTTCTAATATCGTCAACAATACGAATGAAATAAAGCAGAATAATACTTTTTTTCACAAAAAGGCTCGAGTAAAAATCTATGGCTGACATAAAAATTGTTATGTTAAATATCCCAAATATCAGACTGACAACAGCCGTCGCTTATCATTTTCCTGGAGCTTGTCTTACTTTAAAATGTGGTACCAATTCACTCTATGTAGGTCCTACAACTGAGATTCGAGCCCAGGCGCATCCTGGAGATTTAAGGGATTTGGTGCATTTATTAATAAAGAATAAGAATCAAAAGAATTTTTTCAACGCCTTAGGATTTAAAGATATCGGCGATATCTCTACTGAAGTACATGGTTCACCAGGGCTTTTCACTCAAATGGGTGCCGGGCTATATCTAATAACTCCAAATGAGCGTAGGGCCGTCTATAGTTTTCCAACTTTACTTTCTCCTCTAGAAGTCGAGAGAATAATTAGGACAACTACCCTTGATGGCATAAATCCTAGTATTGATTTCGATGAGGCGTTGGAAGTAACTCTAGCTACATTCGAAAAACGACAAATAGATGCTTATGCTTCGAATCCTGAAATTAAAGGTGGGATTATAAGCAATATCTTGGCTGAATGTGCTGTTTTGGAAACATTTATGTCTAATCCAATTAATGCAAACTAATTAATATTCTTCTTCAGTTTCATACTCAATAGTGACGAAAATAGAATATGGCCAATAGAAATATAGACTCAAAAGAACTAAGGTCACTTTCTATGCCTGAGGCAAAGTCGGGTTATGATAAAAGTATTGTAGATACCGTTATTGCAGGTTGTGCTGATACTATTTCAGATCTAGAACAACAAGTCGAAGAATTGAATAAAGCCTTACAGTATTTACGAGCACAGAGTTCACCTATGGAAATAGATGATGACTCTGAAGATGATGATACAAATGACTCAATACTTAATTGGTTAAATAATTTAGATTCTTTCAATATCGATTTAGAGGTTCAAAAGAATATTGCTGAAGCTATAGTCGGTTCAACAATGGCTGCCAGCCAAATTCGTCATGAAGCTAAAGAGAGAATAAAAATACTAATAAATGCAGTTGCAGCAGAAGTAAAAAAATTGGTTGAATTAGTACATTTATCTAAAACAAGTTTCGCACTAAATGCAGAATTACCCAATATGCTTGCGGCATGGGAAGGTGAATTTTCTGGAAAAATCTCAACATTGCTTTCTCAACTCGAGCTACCCTGGACTGTTCAAGTTTCGCAACTTGCAAAAGTATTAAACCATATGTCAACAAATCAAAATATTATAGATTCAAAAAAAGATTTAGATCAAATTATTCCTAAGGTAAAGCAAGATCCTATAAAATCAACTACGACTCAAGGAAAATGGGGTTAATTTTTGATTAAAGGTATCAGAATTAATTCACCAGGGAAAATTAAATTTGGATTTTTAGAAATAAGATTTTGAGTATTTAAAGAGATTATCTCCAACCATAGCTTATCTATCATTTCTTTCTCGCTCGAAAATTTCGTAGCTATAGAATATAAACTATCATTTTTTTTAACAATATAATTCTGATTGGAATTAAATTGATTATCTGTCTTTTCATGACTATTTATTTCTGGCGTTACAGTAGCATCATTTATTAACCATGGATCCTGTGAATCTGGATCAAATTCAATTCTTTTAATTGGAGTATCAAGTATCTTATGATTTTGTTTTGCAATTACAATTTTTGTATTGAATAGCACAATTAAAAAAGTACAAATTACTAATAATTTAGATAATACTTTCTTGATCTCAAAATACTCGCCAGCAGTAATAGCTAATATAACTATACAAGCAACAATTAGTATTTCTGAATAATTATCAATAATCTCGTCCATAATTCATACCATTTGATGTCTTTATAATCTTGTGTTATATTGTACAGCATGGCATACGCTCACGTCAACAAAATAGTAAAAGTTGATAAGAATTTGTTGTTTTCTAGTAAGTATCGCTCAAAATCATTTATAAAAGTAAAGCTTATAATAGCTTTTTTATTTATTACAATGTTTCTTTTATTATTGTTCGTCCATCTACTTTCAGATCCAATAAATAAATTGTCCAATATCAAAATAATGGAGAATAATAAAAATATTAACACAACAAAAAAACACACAAAGGCAATAAATACAATACCAAAAGAAGTATGCGAAACAAGTTTACCTAAATATGGAGGATTTAATGCAACAAGTTGTACTAGTAACAGTTATTACAGGTATAAAGAATGCTTTGATGACACAACATCTTTAAATACAATTATTGCTAAATACCAATTAAATGATAATACGTACGAAGTAAATAATATAAACTTTCGAGAGGGACAATCTATAATTGACGAAATAAATACTTATAGGATTATGGCATCATTTAAGAATTCGAATTGTATTTTAAACTTCATATCTAGTTTTGATAATAAATCAGTAATAATAGAACTGTTTAGTATGGAACGCGAATCAGAAAATTCAGCGATTTTAAATAATTAGTAAGCTTTTATGTCCAATCAGGAACAGCATTTTTATCTTCTGGTGCATCATCTGGGAATACCATTTCTCCTCCAAATTGTTCATGTAATTCAGTATCAGCCCAATCAGCTAATGACCCTACTGACCAGCATGCATGACTTAATTCTTCCTGGTCTAATTGATCTGCCAACAATTCGGATGCAGCTATTACATTGCTTTCCGCCCAGAACATTCTTGCTGAAACGATTCCTTCATTTATAATATTTATTTCTTCAAGCAACTCGTGGCTACTAGCTACATTCCGTAATACAACACAAAATATTTGAACCAATGTAGGTGACTTATCTAAAAGGCGTACATAATATAATGCTGATCCCCATCTAATAGGAATATCACCATCAGCGTCCATACGTAGCTGCTCACCCTCTGGCACTTGCAGGTATTCACGGACCATGGCATATACACGTTCTCTCAAAGCTGGATCAATCATTTATACTCCTAAATAGTAAGTAGCAATTTACTCGTCTAGATTACCATGCCACTTTAGTTAATATCACTAAAGAAAATGATATGAATTGGCGAAAATGGCAAAAGAACGATGCTAAATTGTATATTACAGGAATTTAGTAGAATAATTACTTATAAAAGGGAAAAAATGAAAGAACAGCCAAGAGCAAAAATTATAAATGATCCTGCGATATTAACTTATAAAGACAAAGAATTAAAACTACCCATAGTTGAAGGCAGCGAAAAGGAACGGGCGATTGATATATCTAATTTGAGAGCTGAAACAGGTTTAATAACATTAGATTATGGATACATGAATACTGGTTCAACTGAATCTGCAATCACCTACATCGATGGTGATAACGGAATCCTTAGATATAGAGGATACCCGATTGAGGAGTTAGCTACAAAAGGTTCATTTCTTGAAACTTCATGGTTGCTCATTAATGGCGAATTACCTACCACAGTTCAATTAGATCAGTGGCGTAATAAAATTAAGAAACATACGATGATCCATGAAGACATCAAACGGTTTTATGACGGATTCCCAAAGGATGCACATCCAATGGCAATATTATCATCTGTTGTTGCTTCTCTTTCTACTTTTTATACAGACTGTCAATATATTCACGATCCCAAACAAGTTGAACTTTCAGTTGTTCGACTAATGGCTAAACTTCCAACAATTGCAGCATATGCCTACAAAAAATCTATAGGCCAACCATTTTTATTTCCAAATAATGATTTAGATTTAATTGAAAACTTTCTCATGATGATGTTTTCTGTTCCATCAGAACCTTACGAAGTAGATCCAATTGTTGTAGAAGCCTTAAAAGTATTATTGATCCTCCATGCGGACCATGAACAGAACTGTTCGACATCTACTGTGCGTATGGTTGGCAGTTCAGAAGCAAATGTGTTTGTTAGTGTAGCCGCTGGTATTAATGCCCTATGGGGACCTCTTCATGGTGGAGCAAATCAACAAGTTGTGGAAATGCTAGAAGATATACGAGATAATCATGACGGAGATGTTGCATCTGCAGTTTTGCGAGCAAAAGATCCAGATGATTCATTCAAACTTTATGGATTTGGGCATCGTGTCTATAAAAATTTCGATCCTAGAGCCAAAATTGTTAAAAAAATAGCTGATGATGTACTAAAAGTTTTGAATAAGAATGATCATTTACTAGACATTGCTCTAGAGTTAGAAAAAGTAGCTTTGAGTGATGAATATTTTATAAAAAGAAAACTTTACCCTAATGTAGATTTTTATTCTGGACTTATATATAGAGCCATAGGATTTCCTACTCAAATGTTTACTGTCTTATTCGCCATGGGTAGACTACCTGGTTGGATAGCGAACTGGAGAGAGATGATGGAGTCAGACAAAACTAAACTTAACCGTCCAAGGCAAATATACACAGGCCCTACTATAAGAAGTTATGTAGACATAAGCAAAAGAAAATAATTATTTTGAAAACTGTACAAAAGTATTAGTTGAGATTGTTTGACAGCCTAATCCTTTAGCACGTCTTTTTAAGTTTTGGTCATTAGTTACTAAAACAATCGGACGATCGTTTGGTGTCATCGAAATTCTCTCAATAATCACATCGTCTGCAGTTGTACCTGCTGGAGAAAATACTACATGGACTTTTGAACGCATTGAAGCTCGTGTTGTATTTGAATCACCGTCAAAAATGACGGTACAATTAGTAGCAAATCTAGACTCTATGTTGGCTGCACAACTAATGGTGCGTTCTCTTTGAAGTTCTAAGTTTAGATTTTGAAATGAATTTAAAGAAACATTATAACCATCAATTAATAAAATTAATTTTTGTTGTTTAAATATTTCAGTTAATGCTAATGGATTCTCTATCATTAAACCTTGAGGGATGGCAACACTAGTTCTGCTTTTTGATACCGTACGTTTAACTTCATTTTTTTCTTGCTCTAATTTTGAATTACTATCATCAGAATCGATAGGAATAGATGTGCTTATTGTTTTGGAAAGGATTGAACGTGTCTTATTCATAATTGTTAATAGTGAACTTGAGATTTGTTCCGCTTGTGCTTGGGCCATAATTAAGTTTTGTAAATCTTCGTAGCCAAGTTCTATTTCTGAAGATAAGGCAGATGCTAATTGCTCTTGAAGTTGTGAAATTTTATTCGCTTTTTCGCTCGATACTTCATCTGCCAATCTGAGTCTGACTTCTAATTCCCTGGCTCTTGAAGCTTCTCTCTCTAATCTAGCACTGCTACGTTTCTCGCCTTCTTTTATTCGCTCCATTATAGAATCGCTTTGACTTATCTGTTTTTCAAGAGCAGCTATATTGCTTTCATATCTTTGCTCTTTTGCTCTTCTATTTTTTCTTTCATTACGCAGTTCCTCTTCCATACGAGAAACTTCGCTAGCTAATAATTTGGATCTATCCTTCTCTACATCTAAAGTTTTTGTTAAATTCGAAATTTTTGCTTCTTGAGCCAGTAAAGATTCACGTTGATCAGTTTCACTAATTGATATTGAACTGTGTGCAAGTATTAGACCTAATCCAAATTCGTAACCAACGGGTCTTTTCAGCCAGAGCATAGAAGCTATAAGTGCAAGATCATTACGAGAAGCGAAATCTCCAATTATTGATATAGCATCATTTAATGACCACGAATTTAAGGCAACATTTGCTTCAACACGATTAAAAAATTCTTCCTCAACTAATTGACGAAAGTCATCATTAGAGTTAATCGAACTAATAATCTGTGCTCTTGCTGTTGAATGATGAAGTGTTTTTGCATCAAAATTTGAAATTCTTCTAAGAGATGTAGGAATCTGTGATGTTTCTTGCTTTTGTATTATGCAAAAAGCAGACTCTATGACTGGCAGTAGTAGAAAGTCCGGTACCATAACAGCCTGATTTGTATCGGTAGGATGTACATTTTTGGTATCCGTAATATTCACTATCTTAAATACTTTCCTTATAAATATCTCTTATTTAACTACTATTCTAGTACGTTACGAGTAATAGAATAGGTCAAACATACATACGAAATATAGAAATTTATACTTTAAGAAGAATCGATGAAACAACTTAGCTTTGAATCAAGTGGGGCAATATTACAAAATACCGAATTTGTTGTTATTGATTGTGAAACAACAGGAATAAGTCCTATTGAGTCAGCAATTACCGAAATTGCTGCAGTAAGTATTTGTGGTGGCGAAATAACAGGCTCATTACATAGTTTGATTAATCCAGAACAAGAATTAACAGAAAGAATAATTCGTTTGACTTCTATTACTAATGAAGAATTAGTAAATTGTCCCACTATTGATAAAGTACTACCTTCACTAGTTGAATTTATTGGTAATAAAATCATTATTGGCCATAATATAAAATTTGATATTGCTTTTATTAATTCGGCACTAAGTAGATATTCATACCCGATTTTATCGAATGATTATATTGATACTTTAACGATTTCTAGAAAACTCTATGCCGACGAAGTAATCAATTTCAAACTTTCAACTTTAGCAAAATATATAAATGCAACAAATCGACCGACCCACAGAGCCTATAGCGATGTATTAGCTACTATAGATTTATTCCATTCTCTAGTAGAGCGATCTTCCTCACTTGGTGTTAAAGGTGTCAATGATTTTATTAAAATACCTTCGAAAAAAAATAGGAAGAGGTATTCAAAACGAATTTTGGCTAAAGACATTCCACCGTTACCTGGTATCTACATATTTATATCGAATGATGATGAAATACTTTATGTAGGCAAATCTAGAAATATGAAAGAGAGATTAAGATCATATTTCATATCTGATGATAGATCTAGAATCGGTAAACTCATTAGTTCAACACAAAGAATAGAATATATAACTACACCTTCAGCATATGAGGCACGTATTCTTGAGTTACGGACTTTACAAGAATTTAGACCTGAATATAATAAAACCGATATTGACCAAAATAAGTTTACTTATCTTTCACTAGATTTGAATGAATATATTCCAGCTTTACGCTTATCTAAATATTCAAAAAAGAATTCCGGTTCTTTAATTTACGGACCTTTTACAACTAGATCTCTCGCAATTGATTTCAAGGAAGCATTAACCATAGTCTTTAATTTAAGACACTGTGACGAGATAATAAGCAAAGAAATGAATAGGCCAATTGTGCCTTGTATAAATAGTCTTGCTGGAATCCATTCCTGTTTCTGCAGTGGAGATTATTTTGGTAAAGAAAAATATCTTGACCAGATTCACAAACTGAGTTGTGACCTTCCTATAAATTTTAACAAGTATACAAATGGTCTAATTGAAAAAATGAAAATATACTCTGGTGATTTACAATTCGAAAGAGCAAAAAAATATTTTGAATACTCAATAATTTTACAAAAATGGATGATAAGGTTTTCAAATATTGAAAAAGCATCAAATTACAATTCGGTTAATTTGGGAAATATTTACGACATAGAAAATGGAAGAGCTATAGTAAAATTGCTAGATAGGTCAAGATCGACCATCATTGATCAACTTGTTAGTAATAATAATAAAATTAATAATGAGATACTATCTTTACCAAAAGATACAGATCGTAAAAATTTTGGATTCAAATTCCTAAGCAACCCAGTCGAATTTAGAGAAAGACTCGTGGTTGCAAATTACTTAGATCGTTTCAATTTAATAAATAGATAGTTAAAAATTCCGACGAAAAGTGCTGTTGCAATTGACCATAAGAAAATCAGATAGACAACAACTTTATATTTTAGTATGCCGTTTTGAGTTATAACATCAACGAAATCTATAGCATGAAATCCTAGACCAAATAACCTAGGTACTATAACTATACATATAAACCCAATACCTATTGATAGCCCCCATATAATTAACTTTACAAAAACCGAGAAACCCATTTGCGCGATATGACCATGAGGTAAATGTAAATGCTTTCCGCCCTCCATTCCTTGACTGGGATCAACATTAGGTTTAATCTCATTTGGTTTGATTGAATCTATTTCACCTTTAGGTAAATGTTCTGGCAATATGTCGTCTTTAAAATTATTTGAACTAGGCGTAACTGGTATAACAGTTACGCCAGCATCTGGGCTTAAAGTTGATGAAGCAACAACCGATATTACTTTCTCTTTTTTTGGAGATTCTTGGTTTACATTTGATACTTCTGCTGGAACGGCTAATTTTTTACCGCAACTCTGACACATGAAAAAGTCTAGACCTAGAAGAAGATCCAATTTATGTTTGTGTCCACAGTCAGGACAGCTCAATACTTTTGCCACTGATATAATTTAGTCAATTTTAAGCAAAGGTATCGAAATTCAACTATTAGATTATAATAATTATATTGAATTTGATCTATCTATTATCTGACTAAATTTCTTATGAACAATCCCATTATCGAGCGCATATTCGATTTCAAGTTTCGCTTGGCTTAATTCTATATTTTTAACAAGGCCATAACCTATCATTGCATTCGCTACAATAATTTCTCGCTGCTTGCTATTTTCGCCCCAAAAAACTCTCTTAAGAATTTCTGCATTATATTTAGGATCTTTTCCTACTATATCTGAATCATCGAGAAGTGAGAACCCAAACTCAGCTGGATTGAATTCAAAGTCATTCACTTCACCATAATCAATTCTCTTGCCCCTTGTGATTCCAGATATCGATATTTCATCCATTGAATTTTGGCTACAAAAAACAATAGCTCGCTCAACTTTTAGGGTATCTAAAGTCTTAATATATCTATCTACCATAGACCTATCTGAAACCCCATGGAAACGTATTGGTGCTCTAAATGGATTCGCTAAAGGGCCTAAAAAATTAAAAGTGGTCCTTACTCCTAAATCTGTTCTTACATTTTTTGCATAACGCATGCCAGGATGAAATATTGTTGCAGACAAGAATGCAAAATCAGTTTCATTAAATAGCTCGGCAACTTTTTTTGGTTCTAGATCCAAGTTATAACCTAATTCTTCAAGTACATCAGCAGCACCTGAAGTTGAGCTAGCTGCACGATTTCCATGTTTCGCAACTTTTACATCAAGTGCAGAGAGTATAAAAGATACACCTGTTGAAATGTTAAAGGTTTTAAATTGAGATCCCCCAGTTCCACAAGTATCAATAGTGTCAGTATTATCAACAGTACCAAATTCAGGCATATTGTTCCACATAGTATTTACAAGCGAGCTAAGTTCTATAGCTGTTTCGCCCTTTGCTCGAAGCAATACCATAAACGCTGCCATCTCAGAATCGCTACATTTACCATTTAGAATCTGTTCCATTAAGTTAAAACATTGCTCTTTAGTTAGATCTTTCTTATTAATTAGATCAGAAATTATATTTTTCATAGTCCTCTTTATTCTTAAATTTACATAAAGATTATAAGTGTAAATCCTGTGGTTTATAGGTATTGAATCCAAATAACCAATAGTTCGCACGATTCGTTAATATTTTTAAATATTTTATTTTTTTTATTAAATATTTTTCAGTAAAATGCCGACACTGATAAAAGTAATCAATACTACAAATAAGCCAAAACGGACTTACTGACCGGAGCAATTGGAATGATACAACCTAACGCAACAATATTATTTCATGAAGCACTAGAGGCGCTAGCTCAGGGCAACCTTTCTTTAGCACACGACAAAGCTTTAAGTGCAGCAAGCCAATACGCCAGAGAAGGATCAATGGCATCGGCAAAGACAGCAACACAAATAGCAATGCATCCAGAGATTCTCTATAGCACCAACTATTAAATCTCACACTTATTAGTTTAATAGTATATTTCGATTTATTTTTATAATGCCTCTACAATGTTCTAAGAGGATTGCACGGTAATCGCGTTTATATTTAATATATACGAGGAACGTCCGGACTCCATAGAGCAACACGCCGGTGAAATGCCGGGCGAGGTAACTCGACGGAAAGTGCCACAGAAAATATACCGCCAATTTAGTTTTTCTAGATCGGTAAGGGTGAAAAGATGTACCTAAGAACACATCAACGATATGAGTAATCATAAAGTTTGGTAAACCCCGTGCGGAGCAAGGTCGAATAGGAAATAGTGTGGCTCACACGTTTTAAGTTTCGGGTAGACCGCTACAGCCTTAGGGCGATGACTACAATAGAGATATTGTAGCTAGATGGATGATTACCTCTCTTACGAGAGTAAGAGAACAGAATCCGGCGTAAGTGCGATCCTCTTTCTTTTTTTATCTGGAAGAATCTGTCTCAAAAATAATTCTCCCAGTTTTCTTAAATTGTATTATATTTTCTTTTTTATATAGTTCACCTAAACCAACAATTATCCAGACTACAAGCAAACCAATTAAATCTCTAATAAGCATTATTGGCCAAGTTGGCAATAATGCAACTGTTTGGCTGACTCCTGATTTGATTGGCCAAAACCATATTGTCGAATATCTAAAAGTCCCTTCTAAAACTAATGCGAAGAACATCCCAATAACAAAACAAATTAGTCTTCTCCTAGTTAAGCGTTTAGATTTAATTGTTATAAGCATTATAAATGCAAGCAAAAAACACGGTAAGAAAAATGAATGTCCTAAAGATTGTTTAGAATAAAATACATCTATTGCAAATGGTATCAAAGATCCGATTCCAACAGCACGGTAATCAATGCCCATAGACCTAAATATTAGTAATGTAGCAAGGATACTAAGTGCTGGTAGATAGATAAACAAGATTACTGCAATTCGATATCAGGGTGTAGATGCCGTCGGTATTGGAGGTACTTCTGGTACAGGAGGCTCGTCACTTGGAACAGTAAGATTCGGGTCAGGAGGTAAAGTAGTAGTTGTAATAGGAGGTGATCCTTTACCACGTCCTAAATCTGAAATATATTTCGAACTAGGCCAGAGATTTTTATCAGGGGCTGGAAACATAACATTTGTCTCCCCCGCTAAAGCGCCAGTCATAAACTGTTTCCAGATAGAAGCTGGGTAAGTTCCACCAAAAACAGTCCTACCTCCTACCCTTTTCATAGGAGTACGGGCTTTGGGGTCTCCCATCCATACACACGAAGTATATTTTACAGTTCCACCACAGAACCAAGCATCACCGTAATTTTCTGTTGTTCCTGTTTTACCGAATGCATCAAATCCATTAAGACGCGCACCAGTACCAGTACCGCTTGTTACAACACCGCGCAACATATCAGTTACAGTATTTGCCAATTGTGGATCCAATACTTTAGTACCATTATATTTTTCTTGAAATATAACTTCCCCGCTAGGACCTACAACTTTTGTAATAAAAATAGGATCGTGTCTAACTCCAGAATTAGCTAATGTATTAAAAACTGTCGTCATATCCAGTGGGGTTGTTTCATCTGTACCCAAAGTGATCGAAAGATAGTTTGGTACAGTATGCGTAACCCCAAGTCTTTTTGCCATTGAGGCAACTTTCTCAGGACCTAACGATGCAATGACATGTGCAAATGCACAGTTCACTGAGCCAACGGTTGCACTACGCAAAGTCATAATTCCACCACCACGCTCAGCATTTGCTGTTTTCCATGGTGCCTGCCCTTTTACTTTAATATTACAAGGCGATACTCCAGAAACTTTGTCATTTGGCGAGTAACCATTTTCTAAAGCTGTGGCTAGTGTAATAGCCTTATATGTCGAACCTGGCTGGCGTTCACCTTGGGTTACTAAATTATATTTTGAATCAGCAAATCCAGGTCCACCTACCATTGCCACAACTTTCCCTGTACTTCTTTCCATTACAACCATTGCAGCTGTAAATGGTTGTTGGTTAGGTAGTATTGTATCTACTGCTGACTTTGCGATACTTTGTAGTTCTGGATTAAACGAGGTATAAACTTTTAATCCACCACTTAATACTTTGTTATATCTTTCTTGCGGTGTCGAACCTAAACGAGTATCTTCAAGTAAAAGTCGTTGTGCTTCTGCAACAAGATAATTATCGGGTTTTAGTTCTGCGGAAGGCCTATTTGTTGGAATCGCTTCGGCATTAGCTTTATCAGCCTGTTCTTTTGTAATTATTTTTTGCTCGCGCATTATCTCTAGAACTTGTTTTCTTCGCTCTCTTGCCCTATCTGGGTATAAAAAAGGATTTCTATATTCGGGATTTTGTATCGCACCTGCCAATAACGCAGCTTCTGATAGCTTTAAGTCTTTTAATGGTTTGCCAAAAAATCTTTCTGATGCAGACTTGATACCATAGCTACCCTGCCCGAAATATACAGTATTTAAATACTCTTGGAGTATTTCGGTCTTTGAATATATTTGTGTAATTCGATAAGCAATAACAGCTTCTTTTAGTTTCCTGGAATAAGTTTTTTCATCTGTTAATACACGATTTTTTACTAGTTGCTGAGTTATAGTCGATCCACCTTGACTATTACCACCAGCTTCAACATTTGAACTAGCTGCACGTAAAATTGCTTTTGCATCTATACCAGGATTGTCCCAAAATGTTTGGTCCTCCACAGCAACAACTGCTTTTTTCATTATTTCAGGGACTTGAGACAATTTAACTGGGTCTCTATCTTCTAATCCAATACGTCCAATTTCATTCTCGGCTGAATCAAATACAATCGTTCTAGATTTAAGACTGCTAAGTGCGATATCTATACGGTCATCTCCAGAATGTGCAGCTGCTAATACTCCATAACCTGGCAATAAAGCTGCACAACATAGCCCCACAAGGAACCCGCCAATTAATATCGTTGTAAAAAATCTTGTAATACTTTTTGTTAATTTCATCTGATACAATCTTACTCAATTTCTGATAATTTAGACACTATCTAAGTATTGTTACGAATCTATAATGAGGAATACTAAGAGGTATTGTATTTTCAATGATTGAGAATTTAAGAGTGTATCCAGGACGAGAAACATTTGATCTAATTAAGGCGTCAATTATTGAATTGCGCAAACATTATGATGGATTAATAACTTTTGCACTTCCATCGAATACATCGCCTATATTTCTAAAAAAACAGGTAGAAGAAGATTTAAGAGATATTTACGGTATCAGATTTTATTCACAAAATGAGATCATATCGATACTGCAAGATGGATTTAGCAATGAATTCGTCTATCGAAGTACGAACCATGTCACGAACATTATTGATTTAAAAAATGTTTCAGATAAATTATTTAGTGCAGATAGCTCTTGGAAAAATATAGTACTTGTAGAAGAAACACTAAAATTATTAAACGGAATAAATCAAGATCAAATTAAAAAATTAAAAAATATCAATTATCTTGCTTATAAATGCATCAATGAGTTCCAAAAGATTCGTATGACTAACTTCTCTGATCATAACGATCTTGATGAAATAGTCAAGACCATTTTTGGAAAAATCATCATATTAACTCATGAGTATATACCAGATTTACATGAACTTATTATACAAAAGTGTAATGGCAACATCGCTAAAAAGATTACTATGAAAAATTGTGATTCCTATAAAATCAATGAGATTATAACTTTTGAATCAGCATTCGACGAAGCCAATGCCATATTAGACCTAGCTGTGATTGCCACTGAAAATACATCACTAAATAAGCTAGCTATTGTTGTGCCCAATAATAGACAAAAACAACTTTTAATTACATGTGCTGAAACAAGATCAATTCCTATAAGCGGATCGATAACGAATAGTGCATATAGTAGCCAAGTAGTCCTTGCGGCTAGATACATTTTAGAAAATAAATATACAGCTATAAACAAACATTTTATTGATTGCTTTTATGATAGATTCCACTGGCTAAAAACTCAAGATGGCAAAAAAGATTTCTATACAATTAAAGATCTATTTAAGAACATCCAGAATTCTACAACTTTAAAAGAATATTATACATATATATGTAAATTTTTAGAAAATGGTTATAATAAAATCAAATTGAATTCCGCAGAAACACAAATAGAGTTTATAGATAATCAATATTCCATATTAAAAGAATTATGTAAATACAATATTATAATTACACCGGAAGAGGCTGATTTTCTATTAAAAAGGCTATTTTCTTCACTTGTTCTTCGCATAGAAACAATAGGTAACGGTATTTACATCTGCAATCCAAAAGAAATTATTGGAAATTCATTTGATGAATTGTTCATAACAAGTATGAATGCAAAATATTTAAATTTACAAAGAGAGAACAACTCATTGTTATCTAAATTTGATGTTGAAAGCATTATTGGAAATACCGATACTGAAATAACTTCTAAAGAAACAAACAAAGCAATTATAAATTGGCTATTCAATTGCTCTAACAATATTACAGTTTCAACTTCAGAGGTAGATATTACATGGAAAAAATTGCACAATGAAATCACAATAGAAAAACTCCAAGAAAAATCAGAATTTATAAATAGTGTTTCAATTTTAGATACGTACGAGAATGATAATATTGATTCTATAGGCCAAACAGAATTTTATGAATCATTCTTTAGTGATGAGTTAAATGAAAATAACTTACTAATAGAGAGAAATAGTATAAGCAACTTCTCAGCTACGTCTTTCGAAATCTTGGCTAAATGTCCTTTCAAATACTTTATTACGAGAACTTTGAAGGCTAGTCATATATTGGAGTCTGAAGATATCGATCTCTTGAAAGCGATTGACAGAGGCAATATGATCCACAAAGCATTAGAAGACAAGGGTTTATCTGGGCTCAATTTTATTCAAATATCTAAATTCATTGAAGATAATATTATCGATTTGATAAAAGAGAGCTATCTGCCCAATGAGTTCTCTGGCGCAATAAATAAAATTGAAATATTGGATTTAATAGAAACCTGTCTTGTGTTACACAAACAAGCAATCGAATCTGGTTCCAATATTTATGATTTAGAAAAAAAGGTTAAAGGGAAAATAGAGACTTCACATGGCCCAATTAGTATTACTGGAACAATAGATAGGATAGATTCAAATAAGGATAAAACATATACAATTATTGATTATAAGTCAGGGGAACTTAAAGAGGGTGAAGACTTTTTCATGTTTGGTCAACGTTTACAACTTGGTATTTATGCCTCACTACTAGAGAAAGAAATGGAAATAAAACTTTTAGAATATTGGTATCTCAAAAAGAATTCTAAAGAAAAATCGGTAAAATTAGAAATTGATAAAAACACAATAGATAAGGTTAATAAAATAGTAGATGACTTAACTTCAATAATTTCAAAAGGGATAATAGCTCCAAGAAATTATTCTTTCGAACAATTAAAACTCGAAACTAAAATAGGTGAAATCAAAGAAGTTGAAAATTGCAAAAATTGTGAAGTTAAGAAAATATGTTATATGGATCATCAAGAGATGTGGCAAACAATTAAAGCTAGACACCTTGCTGATGAATACTGTAAAGCCACGATTGATTTTAATGAGGATAAAGATGGAACATGATCCCATAAAGACCATTTCAGAGAATTTAGATAAATCATATTCAATATCTGCAAGTGCAGGATGTGGGAAAACATATGCAATCGTTGCAAGAGTTATAGCATTATTACAAAATGGTGTACCTTTAAATAGAATACTATTGCTGACATTCTCAGAAAATGCTGCCATCGAAATGCAAGAGAGAATTATTGATGAATTAAAGAAATATATAGAAGAAAAATGGGCAAAAAATGCTTTAAATGACGTGTATTCTTCATCAATATCTACCTTTCATGCATTTGCGTTAGAAATTTGTAAAGAATATTCAAAAATACTGGGGATAAACAACGAAATTTCATTACTAGATGAACTGTCTAATGAAAAAGAGCAAAAACAATTTTTTGATAAGTTTTTCAATAATTTAGGGTCTGAAGTCAATTTAAAAACATTTTTGCTTAATTCTTATGCATGCGGGATTAAAAGAAACGTGTGGAAACAATTTTTTCTAAATATATATGAAAAATATGAATTTAACAATACAATAAAACCATTTAAGATGGAAGACCACATTGCTGAAGTAGAAAATTATCATCTTAAAATAAATTCAACCATAAAAGAACTTGGCGCTATTGCAAATAATCTTATTTCAGAATATAACCTTTTAGATCTAACTAAATTAAAGGACAAAAAATTAAAAAGGTACGAAAAATTCTTAAATCTAGCTAATGCAATTAATAGATCTGATGATGCATTCACCACTATAAAAATAATTAATAATTTGAAAAAATATATAAATGATTCAAAGTTTGCACTAAAGAAAACTGATAACGAATTTGATATAAAAATTGAATATTTTGGTACTATTATCGAAGATATCACTTCAGTTATCGCTGATACTACATTGAGGTTAGTATCAAAAATATTGTTAAAAGCCGCATCAGAATTCAGAGAGAAATGTATATTGAATGGTTATCTTACCTTTAGCGATGCAATCCTAGGATCCAAATATATACTCCAGACTGAATCAAATAGTTTTGATATTTGGCAAAAATACGACTGTGTAATTGTTGATGAGTTTCAAGATACCGACCCAAATCAATTAGAGATAATCAAAATTTTGGGAAGTAATCAATCATTAGGAGACCTAGGTAGGCTCTTTGTAGTTGGCGATCACAAGCAATCCATTTATGGATTTAGAGGTGTGGAGATCAATAAGTATAAAACGTTTATAGAACAATTTGAGCTAGAGAATCTGACTTTAGACACATCTCGTAGGACAACAAAACACATAATAGATAATGTAAATTCCATAATGTCTGGCTTAATTGAAGGATACGATGTCATGGCATCTGTGCGAGAGAACTTCTCAAAAGAAAGCATTCCTCATTTTTCAACTATTGGTCAAGGAATGAACTCTAGTGTTGGTGACTTAAGAAAAGTACAAGCTAAAGATGTTGCAACTAAAATTTCAGATTTATTAAATATAGCTATATTTAATAAAGATATAGATGGTTTCGTAGCTTCACAATATAAAGATATCACAATACTGATTAGAGATAGAAGTATATTAAAAGATCTAGTTGATGAATTAAAGTCTCAATCTATTCCGTTCAACGTAGATTCACCCACATTAATTTTTGAACATAGATTCACACAAATGATTAATTCAATATTAGGTGCAATTGCAATGCCAAAAGAATCAATAAATGTTATTGGAGCGTTGCGCTCACCTCTATTTAAATGTTCTAATAATGACCTTTTACTATATACACATTTCATTCAGAAGCATATGGAAAGTGATAGTTATATTGATAACATTTGGTGCTCTGAAAGCATTTCTTCTATTAACTTCGAGAATGCAGATTTTGACGTACAGAAAGTAAAACATGCACTTGACGAAATTGAAACTTTGCATAAAGTGTCTTCCAAACAAGAGTTACCTACATTTATATCAAACTTAATGTTTAAGTATGGACTTGCTTTAAGTATCGCTAGTGCAAAAAACGAAACTGAAGATACAATTTCAGATATATCTAAAATTCTGATCTTAAAGTCAATATCATTTTCAAATAATTCCAGTTCGCCTACCCTCTTTAACTTCGTTGAACAATTGAATCGGGAGAAAGAATCCTCAAAAGCATCTGAGAAAATTTCTTTGGATTCAAATGAAAATGTTGTACATATACTAACAACGCATTCATCTAAAGGCCTCGAATTCCCAATTGTAATTTACATTCCAAGCATTAAATCCGAAAAAACAAATACAAGATCACAGGCAGTATATTTACCAATTGAAGAAAATGATAATTTTGGTGAAGATTTTGCTTTGTATTTAAATAAAAATTTTAGAGATACACGATTAAAAGATTTCAAAGAAGATAAGTTTCTTGATGAAATCGACGAAGAGAAGAGGATTTCATATGTGGCAATGACCAGAGCACGTGATTACCTAATAGTCTGTCAGCATCATCAAGTTAATAAAGATTCTAAGCCAAGAGTTTCAAATGCTTCAAAATTATATTTAAAAATTGAGGAAAATAAGGTCCAGTATGATTCGACTGATTCACAATTCGAAATAACATCTTTTAAAAATCCAGAAATTAAACCTACCATATCGCCCATAGTTGCAAGATTCCCAATTTCGACTATCAAAATGAATAAGTCTATTTCAAGATTAAATATTAAAATCGAAACAAATCGTACCTTAAGTCCTGGAAGCACTATAAACGAGGATACAAAAAAAACATATAATAACGACAAACCTAAAAACCTCACATTAGGTCCAGCAATTGGTCGTGCTGTTCATCGTGCTTTAAACTTGCTTAGTTTTAATGCTGCTCAAGATACAATTATAGAGATATGCAGAAATTGCTCATATCAAGAAGGAATTTTAGAACATAGTATTAATGTTCAAAAATGTGTAACAACAGCATTGAATACGAATGTAATTAAAAATTTAAAAAATAATTATCTAAGAGAGGTGCCTATCGCAGGAATATTAGGTAATAATAAATACAGCGGTTATATTGATTTACTAGTTAAGAATACTGATCATTATTTAATTGTTGACTACAAAACAGATACAATCGATTCTAAAAATACGATTGACAAAAAGAATGAAATATATTCAAATCAACTTGCAATTTATTCAGCACTTCTTAAAAAAACTTTTCAAACAATAAGAGTAAGAGCCCTTTTTCTTTTCTTAAATTCACCAGATATTGTAGAGTTTGAAATACAAAACTTAGAGTCAATTGAAAATGAAATCATTAAATCATATATCTAGTTAATCATTTCGCTATATACGCGTTATTCTGATGATGATATTAAGAGAATACGTTTAATAGCTAATCTAACGGCTTCAATCAGTCGAAGATCTTTAAATGAACAGAAATAAGGCATTAACTGAAAGGATTGCATTATATGCAAGCGCTAAAGTAACTTATCCTGTTCTATTTATTATCTTTTTAACTACATTTTCTATATCTGTTTATCAATATATTAACTTTACAGCTGAGAAACAATCGTATTTCGTTTTTAGCGGATATCTAAGCACATTTTGTGTAATAATTTTTTATTTTTCAGCTAGCTACAAGGCAGAGATTTCAAAATTATTCGGTTGGAAAATTCTTAGAATAACCGCAGTAACAATGTTGATCGCGAGAATACTTACACATGCAACTGAGTTATCACCAAGTTTTAACGAATATATACAATTTGATTCAATTTACTTTTATATACCCTCATACCTTTTAGTATTCATAGCGCTATTCTCATTAGGATTTTCAAATTTTCATCGAATAGAAAAATTGAAAATATTATCGCATTGTTTTAACCTAAGTATTTGTTTAGCATTTTTTACGAATATGATTGTTTTGATCTCAAATAGAAATGATACTTTCGATATAAAGTTTTCTAATGTAGCTTATTTAAATGTTATTATCCTTTCCCTGACTTTCTCTATATTGTTTTATTCTGGTTTTGATAAATTAATTAGACCATTCACCTTTACACTGGTTGTGGGTGTCATAGGTGATTTTATTTCTTTGTACTATCCATCAAAGATTTTCAGAATAATGCATCCATCATTAGACTTTTTTATGATTCTGTTTTACTTAGGTATATTGAGTTGTGTTATGAATCCAAAAACATCGCCGACAACTAAGAAAATTAAAGGTGAAAATATATTACTTATTTGTATTGAAACTTTAGCTTTTATTTGCGTATTTTCAGCATTCGTCTACTATTTAATTTACAGAAATATACCTAGGGAATTATTTTTTCCTCTAATTGCAATTTTTGTCACTTTGTTATTTAGTGATTATTTATCTTATTTATGCAATAAAATTTTATTAAAAGCAAAAGATAAATCCGTGAAGGAGGTTTTAAAATCGAGCGAAAGATTCAAAGTTGTATTTGAAAATTCACCAACATCTTTAATTCTGTTAGATCTTTCTGGAGATATCATACATACAAATCAGACATTTACAGACTTTTGTGGGGTAGATCAAAAACAAATTATTGGCCACTCTATTGGACATATAATTCATCCTGACGACAGATCACTATTTGATATTAATCTTGCAAAGGTATTAGGTTCAGTTGAGACAAATTCAATAACATTAGAATGTAGATTTATAAGAGTTGATGGTGAGGTGAGATGGGGTTCAACATCTATAAATCATATTCCTAGTTCTAGTTTTATAGATGAAGTGAATGCTGATTTCGTAATACAAATAGAAGATATAACTAATAAAAAGATACATGAGACAGAATTGCTGTCAATGGCGAATAGAGATCCACTGACTGGATTATGGAATAGAACATACTTATCTACGTTAATAACAAAAGTATTAGATGGAAATAAAACTTTCGATGCTATAGAGGATGGGCCATCTCGTGAAGTTAAACAAACATTTGCGGTATTCTTCCTTGACTTAGACAGGTTTAAGATAATCAACGATACGCTAGGTCATAATGCAGGAGATATAGTATTACAAACTACTGCTGAAAGAATCACCAACATAGTAGGTGCACGAGGTGAAGTAGCTCGACTTGGTGGAGATGAATTTGTAATATTGTTTTACCCACCCACGAACCAAACGCTAATAGAGATAATAGCTGAAGAAATTAAAGTATCAATCGCGCAACCAATTTTATTAAGCCAAGGTGAAACTATTGTTACATGCTCTATTGGCGTATTGATGTGTTTTGGAAATGGTTTGAATCCAAGTGACATTATGCGTGAAGCAGATGTTGCTATGTACCGTGCAAAAGACCATGGAAAAAATTTCGTTGAAATTGCTACCACTAAAGATAGTGTCAGGAAATATTCTGATATGAAATTTACAAATGATCTGCGCAGAGCATTAGCCACAAATCAAATAAAAGCATATTACCAACCAATCATTTCTTTAACGACTAATGAGATCGTTGGTTTCGAAGCATTATCCCGCTGGGAACACCCAAGAAAAGGACTAATTAGTCCTGATCAATTTATTCCACTAGCTGAGGACACAGGATTAATACTTGATATTGGATATTTTATGATGCAAGAAGCATTTAGACAGCTTTCTATATGGCAAAAAACATATATCCCGAGTTCTGGAAAACCACTAACGATGAATGTGAACTTGTCGGTAAGTCAATTACGTGATCCGAAACTATTTCGTCAAATGGAAAATGTAAAACAACAAAGCCAATGTTCGGTGAATTCTATGATTTTTGAAATTACCGAAAGCGCTGTTATGGGCGATGCAAAACGTGCTATAGCTTTGTTGCATGAGATAAGAG
>JAGPDB010000005.1 GCA_018057765.1 Acidimicrobiia bacterium | reverse complement strand
CCCCTGATGCTTTTGAGGATATCCTCAAAGGCTCTGACATGGGTTCTTTTCTCCCTCCTTCAGCTAAATTTTAACTTTAGTCGTTTGCCTCATGAGGCTAAGTAATCCACAAATATTATGAACAGTTAGCTTTTCTGAGTTCTTTTAGAGTAAAATTTACTTCTTCCAAGTAAGACTCCTGAGAGGAAATCAGTGTCAGTAAAAATACGTCTAGCCCGAGTGGGTAGAAAAAAAGTGCCAATGTATCGTGTTGTAGTCGCAGATGAGCGTTCACCACGAGACGGTCGATTCATAGAAATATTAGGTCAATACCAACCACTTGAAGATCCTTCAATGGTTAACTTTAAAGAAGACCGTGCTCTTGAATGGTTGAGCAAAGGTGCTCAACCTACAGAGACTGTCGAAAAACTTTTAAAAGTTACAGGTATTTGGGAAAAGCATACAGCAACTCTTGCTCCAAAAAAAGTTAAAAACATTCGCGTTTCTAAATCTTCTGCTAAAAAAGCTCCTGCTAAAAAAGCTCCTGCAAAAGCCTCAGCAAAGCCAGTAGAGAAAAAAGCATCAAGCAAAGAAGTGGATCCAAAAGCAGTTGAAACAACTGAATCTGGCGAATAAATTCTAAAAAGAAAGAATATTTAAAATGTCTGATGACACACAAGTTGAAGAAAAAGTAGAAGACGTCAAAGAAGAAGTTAAAGAAAAGACCGTTAAGCGCGATTTGCCAAAATTAGATAACGTTGATGATGCTCTTGCAGGCGACCGAGCTGCTGCTTTAATTGAACATGTTGTTATGTCGCTTGTTGAACATAAAGACAAAGCTGAAATTGAAGTAGTAGAAAATGGTGACGAATCTGTTGAACTTCACGTCCATGTTGATGAAGATGAAATCGGTAGAGTTATTGGTAAAAAAGGTAGAGTAATTCAAGCGATGCGCAAACTTGCCCGTGCAGTTGGAAGTGCAGAAGATACACAAGTCGGTGTTGAAGTTGTAGATCCTAATCGTCCGCAACGTAACGAACGTTCTAACAACGACAATTACTAATTATTTTTACACTAAGTGAAGATGCTTTTGTCATCCTGATCAAGCGAACTTAGTCGAAAGATCTTTATGAGAGCACTCGATGATAGTTATTTAAGAATAGCAAAATGTGGTCGAACCATTGGTTTAAAAGGTGAAATAGTCTTGTGGCCAATTTCCAATGTTGAACAACGTTATCTTGTTGGATCGATTTTTGTAGATAAAAACGGCAATGAATTTACGATTGATAAAATCCGTCCTCTAAAAGATCAATATGTTGTTAAGTTTAAAGGCTTTGATAATATTGAACAAGTAAAAAAATTTGTTAATATTGAATTTTTTGGCGAACCTCTAACTGCTGATGTATTAGATGAAGGTGAATATTTTGCACACGATGTTTTAGGTAAAATAATTAAAGATTCATCTAATATTGAACATGGTATTGTAAAAGATGTGATTCCAAATGCAGCTAGCGATCTTCTAGAAAATGATAACGGCAATCTGATTCCCTTTCGTTTTATTGAGAGTTTTGATGATAAATATGTTTATATTGACCCACCGGAGGGATTGTTCGAACTAGATTAGTTTGAAGTAGCTTATTATGACTTTTCAAATAGATGTTTTTACTTTGTTTCCAGAATATATAACTGGCCCATCGTCACTTGCGTTATTGGGAAAAGCTCAAGAACAAGATCTTGTGAGTATAAAGGCATATAATTTTCGCGATTACACATATGATGTGCATCATAGTGTTGACGATCAACCATATGGTGGCGGCGCAGGAATGGTATTAAGTGCGAAACCAATTTTTGATGCTATAAAAGATGTCAAACCACAAAGACCTTTATATGTATTGAGTGCTTCTGGCAGAAAATTTGATCAAAAATTTGCGCGGGAACTAAGTCTTGGCGAAGGTTTCTCACTTATCTCCGGTAGATACGAAGGCATCGACCAGAGAGTTGGTGACGAGTTAGCTGATGGAGAAATTTCAATTGGAGATTTTATTTTGGCAGGCGGGGAAGTAGCTGCTTTGGTTGTTATAGAAGCTGTTACTAGGTTGATCCCTGGAGTGATGGGAAATGATGAATCTCATATCCAGGAGAGCTTTGATATTTCTGATTTGAGTACGAATGATCTAGTTGAATTTCCTCAATATACTCGTCCTGCTGATTTTGAAGGCTACAAAGTGCCTGATGTATTGCTATCTGGTAATCATAAAGAAATAGCAAAATGGAGATTAGAGCAATCGAAATTACGCACAGCAAAAAATCGTCCCGATTTACTTGGGAACTCTGATTAATTTAAAGAATTTACATATTAAACCACTGAACTTGGATGAATATCACCATATGAACTAGGATTATTCTTCGGCGCGTAATGTCGGGCATACCAATTGGTATTGACATAAATTGAGGTTATTAAAATGCAAGCAACAGATTTTCTAGATCGTGAATCATTAAAAGAGGTTCCGGAATTTTCACCTGGTGATACAGTTAAAGTTCATGTACGTGTTGTCGAGGGTGCACGCGAGCGTGTCCAGATATTTGAGGGTATCGTTACCCGTCGTCAAGGTGGAGGAATCCGTGAAACCTTTACCGTAAGAAAAGTATCTTATACCATTGGCGTAGAACGTACCTTTCCCGTACATTCGCCTATTATATCTAAGATCGAAATAGTACAATACGGCGATGTGCGACGTGCAAAACTGTACTATTTGAGAGATAGAGTTGGTAAGTCAGCAAAGATTAAAGAGAAGCGTAAAGTTTGACGATTAACCTTCTATGAGTGCAGAAGATCTTGAAAACTATGAAACTGAATTAGAGCTAGCGTTATATAAAGAATACCGTGATGTGCTTCCAATGTTTAATTATGTTGTTGAAACTGAGCGAAGGTTTTATCTCGCAAATAAGGTTGAATCAGTAGTCAAAAATGAAGAAGGTCGTACATATTTCGAAATAAATCTCACCGATGCATGGGTTTGGGATTTATACCGATCAGCAAGATTCTTAGCCAAAGTTCGCGTTGTAACTTTCCGAGATGTAAATATTGAAGAAATTGCTGGTAAAGATATGGTTCCAGACTTTGTTGATACCGAAGATGACATTGAAGATAAAAAATAAAGTATAACAATTTAACTTTTTTTATGATTTAAAATAAAATTCTATTTTTATTGCAATCATTTCATTTTTAGTTTAGATTTGAAGCAACTTCCCTTGTTTATATGAGGTGGAGTAGTATGACTTTTTCAGAAATTCAAAAAAATAATATTGAACAAAAACCTAAATCTAATAATAAAATAATTGGTAATCTAGGTGAAGAGATAGCTTGTAAGTTTTATTTAAGCAAAGGTTGTGAGATAATTGCTCGTAACGTTTATATATCTAAAATTGGTGAAATAGATATTATTGTTCGCCATACGACCGATATTAAAGATATCTTTGTTTTTGCAGAAGTGAAAACTAGAAGTAGCGATCTCTTTGGCAGCGGCTACGAGGCTATTTCATATCATAAAAAACAACGTATGCGACGTTGTGCACAAGTTTGGATACAGGACTATATGGGCTTTGAAGCAAAGTTTTCTTGGCGACTCGATGTTGTTTCAATAGATCTTTCAACCAAACCTATTTCAGTTAGATTATTTAAAAATATCTAAAGAATTTATTTACTATTTTATTTTTTATAATTATTTAAATATCTTTTCCAACATCCACTATGAAAGTGCCTTCTGTCTTCTACTGAATCACAAGGTACAACTACTTCGTGACCTAATCCTATTTCAATATTGTTATTACAATAAGGGCATATATAGTTTTTATTAGCTTCGTATGGTTGGACATGTCGAACTTCACAATCATCTGGCATGTAAGGAGGCATTAATGTATTAAACTTTGATTTCTTCATATGGCTATTGTGGCCATGATGCCCATGCAACTAAAGCAGCCGCTATGAGTAACGCGAGAATAACTATTGTAAGGTCGCCTTTATGTTTAACAAATTTTCTATACGGATTATATCCCATGATATGAGTTTAATAGGTTTAAGCTAATTAGCCACAATGCTCTATACGTTTTGAAACGATCCAGTTAGTTCCCAGTTGGGTTCTGAAACTCTTTTTACTAATGCATTATTTGCTTCCCATTTGGCACCACAATGACTGCATGATATTTCGTAGGTGCTGTCATCTAAATCTCTAACATTTATTAGTGACATATCATAAGGACACCGGGTCATATCCATATTGTGTAAGATTTCCGTCATGAAACAATTCTATTACTAATAGTTAAGCTTATTGGGGATTCCCATTAGCATTTAGGCCTATTTTGCTATATAGCTACCTCTTTGATATTCAATTAATTGATTTCTTTCCAAGAAAGCTAAAGATGAAGCTATTGTCGCTGCACTTAAATTGGTTAAAACCGATAAGTCGTAGCTATTTGCTTTTTGATGTACAAGAATATTCAATATCTTTCTATGAATAGTACTAATTGAATTGCTCAATCTATTTGATTCTTCTTCCCAGCCTAAAAGTTCAGAATCTATTCCCATTTCTCTTAAAATATCGCTAGGATCCGTGATGACGCCTGCGCCATCTTTTATTACTGCATTACATAGTTCACTTGCATAAGATCTTCTTGGACCTGGTAAGGCTAATACAGTTCTGCCCGCCTCTAAAGCAATGTCTACACTAATTCTTGCTCCTCCTTTAAGAGTTCCTTCAGTAACTACCAGAATGTCGCAAAGACCTACAATTAAACTATTTCTTACAGGAAAATGCCATGGTAAAGCTTGAGTTCCAGGATTGAATTGGGACGCAATTAGCCCGCTTTCTAATATTTGATCATACATTCGCTTATGTTTTAAAGGATATATCACATCTACGCCGCTACCGAGTACTGCAATTGTTTTGCCTGAAACATCTAATGCCCCTTGATGGGCTGCTCCATCGATACCCAAAGCCATTCCACTAACTATTATTCCACCAGCACGACTTATCACTTGTGCAATTTTTCTAGTGTCGGCAATTCCTGCTGGAGTAGCATTTCGAGTCCCAACAATTCCTATACGTAAAGGATGGTATTTTTCTGTAATCAGATTCTTTCCATTTCCTTTTATGAAAATATCATCAATATTATTTACGCATGACATAAATTTGTGGCCAATACTTTCCGCAGATATTGAATGTATCTCGTAGTTGTTTTGTTCGTTCATTATAAAATCTCTTCTCTGAAATTAAAGGCACTATTAACATGTATTTCTTCAATATTTTCCTCATCATCTATATCTGCAATTGTTCTAGACAATCTCCATATAGCACTTGCGCCTCTTGCTGATAGTTCTCTAGTAGTTATCATTTCATTAAACAGCTTTTGTACATTAGCTTTTAAGGGACAAAGGACTTTAAGCATTGGTGAAGTTAAATGAGCATTATAAGTAATGCCTATTTTCTCATTTCTATAAATTTGTCTTTCAAAACCATTACTTATCTTTTCGCGCATCTGGGCATTGTTATGTGTTGGTTTTTTTAAATATGAAGATTTTGACAATTCTAAACGGATGTCGAATCGGTCAAGTAACGGGCCTGAAAGCCGTTTTAAATATCTAGCTCTTGTTGCTTCTGAACAAATACATTTTTCTTTCTCTTTTGCGCACGGACATGGATTAGAGCATGCGAGCAGCGTAAATTGTGCAGGTAAACATGCTTGGAAATTAGCACGTATTATATTGACAGTACCTTGTTCTAAAGGTTGGCGTAATGCATCTAAAACATTTGTTTTAAACTCCCCAAGTTCGTCCAAAAACAATATCCCTCTGTGCGCTCTAGTAGCTTCTCCCGCAACGACGGTATTTGATCCACCACCAACCATTGCAGCTAAAGTTGCGCTATGGTGTGGACGTCGAAATGACCTTGTGGAAACTATTTCCTTTACTGAGCCATCAAGTATTGATTTTATAGCGGTTATTTCGTGGCTTTCATCTTCAAAGAGAGGTGGAAGAATATTTGGCAACCGCTCAGCCAACATAGTTTTTCCAACACCTGGAGAACCCATTAATAATGTATGGTGTCCTCCAGCTGCTAAAAGCATCATTGCATGACAACCCTGTGGTTGACCAATGATTTGTGAATAGTCATCATCGAGAATATTTTTTTGATTTTCCTTAGTTGAACTTTTACTAATACTTGGTTTTTCGATACTTGGCCATGCTTGCCCTAGGGACAAACAATCTATTAGACCAATTACTGAATCTATAGGAAAAACTTTTATACCAGTTACTAAGGAGGCTTCATATGCATTTGGCGTTGGGACAAATACTTCTTCAACACCATAATCCCTAAGTGCTAAAACTCTTGCAATTGTGCCGGGTGTTTCGCGTATTGTTCCATCTAAGCCAACTTCTCCTATAACGCCGACATTTTCGAATCTTTTAGCGTCAAGAATATTTGAACAAACCAGTAAGCCTACTAATATTGCAAGTTCACAACTTGTTCCGGTTTTACGTATTGTAGCTGGAGCTAAATTTATAGTTATGCGCGTTTCTGGCCATTTAAGATTCGATGATATTAGTGCAGCACGAACACGCTCCTTTGATTCTTTCATAGCCACGTCTGGCATACCAACCACGGTATAGCCTGGGAAACCATTAGATGTGTGTACTTCTACCCTAATTGGCTGACCTAACACGCCATTCGTTGTTGACGATAATATTGATGCAAACATAATCCCTCATAACAATTTATTAATATAAGGGAAGTTATAACTAGATCATAATATACGTGTGTGACAATCACAAAAAATAGTTTTCATGTCTGTGATTACGTTGATACGAATTAGTATTAACACACAACAGACATAGCGCTAAAGAGAGGGCTATTCGTTTAGAAAGTCTTTTAAGTTAGTTTGCGACACTTGAGTAAGTGTCTCGATACCATATAGTTTTTTAAATGCTGACGGTGTTTGCATTTTTGTATCTAAGGTATCTATATCTTGAAAATCATTCCATCTAAAATTATATGGGATAAGCCAAGTATCTTCCTCTTCAATAAGATCAATATGCTGATCATCATGTGTCCTCCAGAAAAATGAAGGAAAACTCTGTTCTCTAAAAAGCGCCGCTTTTTTGCGTTCTGCTAAGCATAAATTTTCCCAAAGTGCTTGACGGTCAACACGATTAGCAACTAAACCGTAATTATCTATCAGACAATTACGAACACCAATATCCCAAAAATAATACTTATCACGAACTTTTACTTCATTTTTACTACGACGATTTAATGGTCCAAGCCTGAAAATAACAAATGATTCAATAAGTAAATTTAAATAGCGTTCAACAGTTTTATTGTCAAGATCACAATATTTAGCCAGTTTTGAAATAGAAATTTCTTCTCCAATATTTAATGCTAATTGTCTGAGTAATTCATGTAATGATTTTGTTTTATTTATCTGTTGGTTATCAAGAATACTTCTATATAAATGTTCATGGACTAGTTCTTCTAGCACATCTTTTGCATCTTCATCATTTGAATTCCAAACTTCAGGATAAAAACCGAATCTCATAGCTCGATCCAAATTAATATCATTTGGCTTCTCACTATTTCCAATAATTTCAAGAATACTAAGTGGCATCACATGAAAAATTACATATTTAAGATTAATTCTATTTAAATATCTTGGTTTACGTTGAGATAGAGAAGACAGGGTAATAATAATTCTGTGAGTATTTGAATCTTTTTCGTCATCATCTTTTAATAAAGTTATGCCTTCAATAATGGAATCTAGATTTGACATGTTCTGAGCTTCTTCAAAAATCACCAAACGATATTTTGATATTAATTCTTGTACCTCTTTCGCGGATTTATTTTCAAGAGAGCATCTGACGTTATGTATATCGCAATTAAATCTTTTAAAACTGGGGCCAGGAACAAGGATATTCTCATCAGTCATTTCATTGATAAGGTGTGTCTTTCCGGATCTTCTAGGACCAACTATAAATAGAACTTTGTTTTTATCTATTTTTTGTATTGCTTTATGGGAATATCCGCGATCTTGAAGATTTAACATAACGTACATATTACCACATTTGGTGCATCAAGCATCATAATAATTGTGTGAAATAAGTGATTTACCTCAAAAATACTATCCGTTATTAGTGAAAGTGTGCATTTTAAAACAATCTAAAGCAAATTATTCCTTTTGTTAATGCTAGGACCCATATATTTTTCAATCACAAAATCGTATCTTTTAATTATCGGAACAACCGATAAAACGAAAGGTATAAAATAAAATGGTACAAGGATACAGTGACAGAACTAGAGATTTATTTGGAGATAGAGATCAAAATCGTCCAAGAGATACTACTAGGCACACCCCAAGTTTGGGTAAGAGAGTAGCAGCAGGTTTTGCACTAGCAGGAGCAGTCATTGTTCCGCTAACAGCATTCATGGCAACAGAAAAAACTCCAGCAGATAAAATTGCCCTATCGTACGGTGGAGGTCCATTTGAAGGAAATCAATATCAAAAAACAGTACAACCGGGTTCAGGTTTAGTAGTTAATGGAATTAAAGATGGATGGTATGAATATCCAGTCACAATTAGAAACTATATTGTCTCAGCATCAAAAGATGAGGGCGATAAAGAAACATTCGATGTTATAAAAACTTCTGATCATGATGGTGTTGAAGAGCAAGCAGAACTTACATTATCCTTCAAACTTAATACAGCTTTAGTTCGAGATTTTCACGAAAAAGTTGGTTTGAAATATCACGCATGGGGTGATGACGGATGGAAAGATATGATGGGTGATTATCTCCGCCAACCATTAAATAATGCTGTTGCGAAATCAATAAAGGGCTACTCGACAGATGATATCAAAAAAGATCCAAAAGTACTGAAAGAAATTGAAGATGCAATTGGCACTGAACTTGAAAGGTCATTATCTTCTGTACTTGGTAAAGATTATTTCTGTGGACCAACTTTTGATGGTAAAGAATGTGGACCAATAGAAGTTGTTGTGAAATCTGTTGTTCCAACTTCTAAAAGTGTCAACGCTTCATATGATAAACAAAAGAGTTCTGCAAATGGAGTAATCACAGCAAAGAATGAGGCAAATGCACAAATAGAAAGAGCAAAAGGTGAAAGAGCAGCTAAGGATGCTGTTGCTGAAGCTTTGACACCAGAATATTTAGCCTACATGGATCAACAAGCAAAACTAGCATGTGCAAAAAATGATAACTGTACAATGGTAACAACTGATGCAGGTGGTCAATTACCAGCATTAACAATACCTATTCCTACACCAGGAAGATAATGTTTGTGCTTTGTTATCTATAGACAGAGCATAAACTTATAGTCGAGTTAATTAAAGTAGGACGGACATAATTTCGTCCTACTTTTTTAAATTAAATAGACAAATCTGATACTTTATAGTTTTGACACTTTTCACAAACTTCTTCAGGGATGATACCCCATTTCATTAGGTAACCAAATATTGCACAACCAAAACAAAATCCAAAAAAAGCTTCACATGATGCCGCGAATAACAACACTGAAATAAAATATTTCGATACTAAGACTGAATCACCAAGCACATATGTGAATAGAGCAGATGTTGTAAAAAATGCACCTATACTTTGGGCAAATCGTTTAGGAGGTCCAGAACAAAATTTTGGTTTAAACTTTTTGGCCAATAGAGGAGAAAGTACACGAGTCACAACTTGACCTAGAGGGCTAAGTGTAGGACCAGTTAATGCTCTAGCCCAAAAACCATAAGTTAATAGAGCAAGAATCCAAATATTTCCAGTAATAATATATGTCAAACCTAAACAAACAGCTCCGACAGCTACCATACGTGCAGAATGCTCATTTACAGGATTAGGAAACGAGAATAATGTTCTGGCTAATGACTTATTTGACATTATATAAGTTTAACGTCATTTAGGTGTAATTGGCTAAGTCGCAGTCATTGTGTGGCAATAAATAAACAAAAATAATTTAGTATACCTAATCTCGATTACAAGCTATAATTAATATAGTAATCGGAGAGTTATGGCAGCATCAAAATTAGTAGTATTCGCTAAGACATTTATAATAAGCAGTGCAATAGCTATTATTGGAAATTTTGCCGTATTTACAGCTTTCCATTCTGGTTCTAAAATACAAGTTGTAATTGGCAACGACAAACAAAGTAAAGATTTAGCACCTGGTGTAATTTTGTTAGTGACTATTATCTCACTAATTATAGGTTTATTACTAATGTGGTTTATAGAAAAGATAACCGTGAATGGGTTTAAGGTATGGGTGGTCTCAGCTATAGTCTTTGCCTTGATCTCAATAAGTGGTCCATTTACATTAGATGTTGATACAAAATCAAAATATGTTCTAAGTTCAATGCACATAATTACTCTTATAGCAATTCTAATAGGAGCAATGATGGCTCGAAAACCTAATGAAATACCAAGAGAAAAAACTTAAAACTAGATAGAATACAAATATGTCCGTAAAGAGCAAAATAGATCTTGACAATATTGTTGATTTGGATATAAAGCTATGGCTATTAGATGGCTATTTAGCAACTTTAGCAACCCGTTCGCAACATACACGTGATGCATATCGACGAGATATTTATCAGTTTGTAGAATATTTATCTCGTGGACTTTCTAAAGAACCAAAAGATATTGAACGTATACATTTACGTCGTTATGTTGCGTGGCTTTCAATACAAAATTATCAGCCAAGTTCAATTGCTAGGAAAATTGCAACAGTAAGAAGTTATCTAAAATTTCTAGCTAAAGAAAATATTGTAATCCCAACTCTAGCTGGTGCCATTTCGTCACCAAAAATACCGAAAAGATTGCCAAGAGTAGCCTCTATCGAAGAAATAGGCACAATGTTAAATTCTAAACATCTAAATGATGGGTCCGATATCAATCTAAAGAATATAGAAGAAAACTTAGATTTAGATAGGGTAGTCCTTGAATTGTTATATGGTACAGGTATCCGAGTGTCTGAACTTTGCGGTCTTGAAATAAGAGATATCAACTTAGGCGTGCGTACTATTGAAGTTTTAGGTAAAGGATCTAAGTATAGAACCATTCCTTTAGGAGAAGTTGCTCTTATGGCATTACAAAAATATCTTAAAACGCGCCAAAGATACCTGTCGGAGAGCTCTATTTCAACTAAAGTTTTTATCAAAGAAACTTCACGTGCTTTGACAACACGCGATGTTAGGAGAATATTAGATAAATATCCTCTTAGCGACGGTACTAAATTGCATCCGCATCAGCTTCGACACGCTTATGCAACACATTTGTTGGTCGGCGGAGCAGACGTAAGAAGTGTTCAAGAGTTACTTGGACATTCAAGCGTTACAACAACCGAGCGATACACACACATAACCAATGACCATTTAAGGTCAGTATATAAAGAGACTCATCCACGTGCCTAAAGCTAAACCAGACAAAACATCAAAAGTAAAGACAACTGAAAAGAAAGCAGCCGTATCGAAAAGTGCGATTGCTAAAAAGAAGGCAGCAGTATCTAAAGGTGTGTCAAGTGAAAAGAAAAATACTAAAAAAGACTTGGCTAAAAAAAGTGTTAATGTCAAAGCGAGTCAAGAGAAGATTCTAAAAGAACCTGCGGAAACTAAACCAAAGTCGAAAGCAAAAATTAAAGCTGAAGAAATAATAACTAAACAGGTAGCAACAATAAAAAATCGTAGAGTTGTTTCTGAGCTATGGAGTGATTACGGTAAAGACCCAAGTTCAGATTCACGTGATCGTTTAATCCTTCACTATTCACCTTTAGTAAAGTTCGTTGCTTCTCGAGTCGCTTCAGGTTTACCTCAAAATATTGAACAAACAGATTTGATGAGTTATGGTATTTTTGGTTTGATTGATGCTATAGAAAAATTTCAACCAGAACGTGGCTTTAAGTTCGAAACATATGCAATCTCTAGAATTAAAGGTGCAATAATTGATGAGCTTAGAACTATAGACTGGGTTCCACGTTCACTACGTGCAAAAGCACGTGCCCTTGAAAGAGCATATTCTTCTTTAGAGTCAGACTTAAAACGAACACCCGAAGATAGCGAAATCGCTAAAGCCATGGGCATATCTATGGATGATCTAAATACTATGATGGCCCAAATTTCTTTTGTTGGACTTGTTGCTCTTGACGAAGTTATTGATATTGGTGGGGATCGTGGAAATGTTACAACAATAAAAGATACATTACCTGCAAATTCAGAACATGATCCCGTTGTTAACTTTGAAGTCGATGAAATGAAACAGTTATTAGCTGATTCAATTAACCGTATGCCAGATAGAGAACGTTTAGTATTGACACTTTACTATTACGAAGGACTCACATTGGCAGAAATAGGCGATGTACTAGAAGTTACGGAATCAAGAGTATGTCAGATTCATACTAAAGCTATTTTGCAACTTAAATCACGTTTGGCTGAACCACCTCGAGTAAGTTAATTTTCGTTCTCGATGATATGGGACTCATTTAAAAAACCTTTTTTTGTTTTAGCTCCAATGAATGAGGTTACAGATAGCGTATTTCGCCAAGTTATTGATTCTTGCGCTAGACCTGATGTATATTTTACTGAATTTATATCTGTTGATATTCTCGCTAGTACAGATAAAGAATTGATGAGCAATAAATTATATTTTACAAATATTGAAAAGCCACTAATTGTTCAATTGTGGGGGATACATCCAGAAAACTTTCTCTTAGAAACAAAAATATTAGTAGAAAAAGGATTCGCTGGAGTTGATTTAAATATGGGTTGTCCTGTAGCTAAAATCATAAAAAATGGTGCTTGTTCCTCATTAATTAATGATCGTAAATTAGCTAAAGAAATTATTGATGCGACAAAGAATGGTGCTGGTGATACTCCATTGAGTATTAAAACGCGTATCGGATATGACAATATAGATTTATCGTGGATAGAGTTTTTATTACAACAAAATATTGATTGTATTACTGTGCACGCGAGAACCGTTATTGAAAAATCGAATGTACCAAATCATTTTGAAGTGTTGCCAGAAATTTTAGATATGCGAAATAGAATTTCACCAAATACAAAAATAATATTAAATGGTGATGTTACTTCGAGACAACATGGTTGTGATCTCGCTAATAAGTATGCTGTCGATGGAATAATGGTTGGACGTGCTATTTTTGATGACCCATATTTTTTTTCTAGACAAAGTAACTGGAATGCATATACACCAGAACAAAAAATTAGCTTATATCTAAAACATGTAGAACTATTTGACCAAACTTGGGAAAACAGCAAAAACCCCGATGTTTTAAAAAAGTATGCGCAGATATATATTTCAGATTTTGAACATGCTCAAGAGGTCCGTAATGCAGTAATGCGTGAGGTAAATATTTCTGGGATGAAGAAAATTATCCAGTCTTTCATATAGTACCAGCGAATATTTATACGTTATTGTCAGGTCTTTAAAAACTTATATCTAGCTATTTACTTTGTATAAAAAGTGTGCAAGAATAAATTTTGTATTGAATTGCGATGATGTACCTTTTGTCTCAGTATATTTCTTCCCTTAACGAAATATTTGTTTTGGATAAGTTATGCTTCGAATTAATTCTCATATAAAAATGTTGGTATCGCTCATTTTGATATTCTTATCATTCACTACATCTGCTTTTGCAATATCGGATAGTAAAAGCGAGAATGAGAATTTTGGGTACCCTTTAAAAAGTACAAAAATAGTAAGGGGCTTTTCTAAGTCGACCTCTATATATTCATCAGGATCACATCTAGGTGTTGACTTTGAAGCAACAATAGGAACCCCTATATACGCAGTAGCAGATGGTCAAGTTACTTTTTCTGGACAAGTCAACAACCATCTTTTCATCTCTATTGATCATGGAAATAATTTTGTTACTACTTATTCTGTTGGCATCAAATCGTTGAAGGTTTTGGATATTGTTAAAAAAGGTCAAAAGATAGGTAATGTCGGGAAGCCTTTGACTAAAGATTCAGAGAATACTTTTCATTTATCGATGCGAATTGCAGAAAAGTATGTCGACCCTATGTTATATATCTCAGGAAAAATTCCTGTTAGGGAAATTTCACTAACAGAAATTAGTGATTCATCACCTTCACTTTTAGAAAAGCTAAAAAAGTTGGGCTATCAGATGATAAAAACCGGATTATCTAGCAATAATTATGTTCTAGATATTGCTATGAATAATACACAGAATCTTTACGATTGGATGATGGACGATGGAGGAAATATTTATGATGGTCTAATAAAAACTGGGAGAAGCACTTGGGGTAAATGGATAGATACTTATGACAAAGTAAAAAATCTAACAATTAAAGCCAAAAGCTACCTTGAGAGAGGATTGACTGATCTATATAAAGCAACAATGAATAAAATCAATAAATTGAGTGATGAATTATATAAATTGGGCAATAATGCCATTCAAGCTATAGATAAAATTGACGATTTCCTAATCGGCGTTGTTGAGAAGGCATATAGCATTTCTAAAGAATTTGGTGATTGGACAGTAATTCAGCTCAAAGAAAAAATCCAAAGTGCGCGAGAATACATAAGCTCGTATGTAAAAGCATTATTAGATCCTATTATGGCTCTACTTAATTCATCAAAAAAGTTATTAGATGAATTTTATAATATTAGCGACAAATGGAAAGATGATCCTATATCTTGTTTATTGCGTAGTAATTGTGGATTGCCTATTGAAGTCGCTTGTGATATTCGTGCTAAAGATAATGAAATATCTACTAAATCTGATGGATATAAAGGTTCGGGTAACACTGTATTTTTTGTTTCTGGTCTAAATACGAAGGGTGATTTCACTCCTGGAGGAACAAAACCTATTGCTGTTCCATATAAAAAACTTGGTTATAGTGATGATGATGTAGATTTCTATTCTTATGCCGGTAATAATCAAGCTTTTGATGAACAAGACACTTATCAAGACATAAACCTATCTGCAGAGTTAATGGATCAACAAATAAAATTATTTACAAAAAAACACCCTGGCGAAAAAATGGATTTGATAGCTCACTCATTAGGTGGGGCAGTGGCTTCAGTGTGGTTAGCGAAATATTACGATGCAAATGATAAAAGTTATCCTAAACTTGGCAAGATCATATTTTATGCTGTCCCATTGGGTGGAACATCAGCCGCGAATGTATTACAAGAAATAGACAACACTATAGCAGGGTCCAATGTTCAGGATATTTTGTCATTAACGGTAGCGAAAGGTTTACTGCCACCATCTAAATCAACGATTCTTGAGCAATTAAGTGAAGGTGGATATGTCTCAGATATTATTAAGGCTTCAGGTGTAACAAAAAAATATAAAATCTATGATTTACAATATGGCAGTGATTATGTTGTTTCTGCTGCTACTGTACCTGTTGATGGTGTTGAAAATGTTGTACTGGGGGAAGATTGGAAGGATCTAGCTAACTCACATTCGAGTACAGTGACCTCTGATAATTCAGTTTCTCAAACTCAAAGAATCTTGGCTGATAAAAAAGTAGCCTGTCCTTCTTTGGCAACAGTAGCAAAATTTAGTATTAGCTCAACTACTGTTCATATGTTTGAAACAAACCTTTCAGCGCTTGGTATTTAATATTGACACCTTTTAAATCAAAATAATTAGGAAAATGTGTTGTTATATCTTCCATAAATTCCTATTTGTGAGATGAATTCTAGAATTGCTGTGATTTCAACTATTATATAAACTTACAAAATAAACATATATAGATGTCCTAGGTGCTCCGCCAAATTGTTTAACAATTAGGCATGAAAATGAGAATCCGTCTATATAGAAGTACAACCTAAGGAGGAAATGTGGCTGTAGTCACTATGAAACAAATGCTCGAAGCTGGTGTTCACTTTGGACATCAAACACGCCGTTGGAATCCGAAAATGCAACGATTTATTTTCGGCGAAAAAAATGGTATCCATGTTATAAATCTTGAGAAAACACTTACAAAAATTGATGAAGCATATCGCTTTGTTCGCGACACGGTTGCTGATGGTGGACTAGTGCTTTTTGTTGGTACTAAAAAACAAACACAAGAACCCGTTAAAGATTATGCAGTAAGTGTTGGCATGCCTTATGTCAACAACCGTTGGTTGGGTGGAATGCTCACAAACTTCGAAACTATGAAAAAGCGTATCGAAAAAATGGCTGAACTAGAACGTCTTGTGCGAACTGGCGAAACAGCTTTAATGATTAAAAAAGAAGCTCTAAAAGTTACACGTGAATTAGACAAACTTAACCGTAACCTTGGTGGTATTCGCGGTCTACAAAAAATGCCAAGTGCAGTTTTTGTTATCGACACTAAAAAAGAACATATCGCAGTTACCGAAGCACGAAAATTAGGCATTCCTGTAATTGCTATTGTTGATACAAATTGTGATCCTGATGTTATTGATTACATTATTCCTGGAAATGATGATGCAATTCGTTCTTCAGAACTAATGTGTAGAGTTATTGCTGATGCTATTAAAAATGGTCAAGAAATTGCTAATAAAAAAGGTATAAAAACTGCGGTTGCTAAACCTTCAGTTAGTAAAGAAGAATTGCAAGAAAAAGCTCAACAACAATTGCGCGCACGTAGCCAAGCTGCTGCACAGTTAAAAGCTCGTGAAGAACGAATTGCGGCTGATGCAAAAGTAGCGTCAACAGTTAAAGCTGAAACTACACAAGCTAAAGCTGATGAAGCTCCGGCTAAAAAACCTGCTATTAAAAAGGCTTAATACATATCCAAGGTTCAACCTTGGAAAGATTAATTTGAAAGGAAATTATGAGTTATACACCAAGTGATGTTGCTACACTGCGTAAAGCTACCGGTGCTGGTATGATGGATTGTAAAAATGCTCTTGTTGAGACAGACGGAGATATGGAAGCAGCTAAAGACTGGCTTCGTAAAAAAGGTATTAGTTCTGCCGCAAAACGTGCTGGTCGTGCTGCTGATCAAGGAACAATCGATGTACTTATTGATGGCAATGTAGTTGCACTTGCAGAAGTTAACTGCGAGACAGACTTTGTTGCTAAAGGCGAAATCTTTACGACATTTGTTCGTGAAGTTACTTACCTGGTTGCAAAACAAGGTGTAGACCAATTTGAAGGTTTAACATTTAAAGATTCAACAGTAGCTGATGAAATTGTAAATCTTGGTGCATTAGTTGGCGAAAATGTTTCAATGGGAAGAATTTCTCGCTTTGAAACTACAACAGGTGTTGTTGATGCATATAAGCATATGCAATCTGGACGTGGAACAATTGGTGTTTTGGTTCAACTTGAAGGTGTAGAGGACAACGAGAGATCTCGTGAAGTAGCTCATGATATAGCATTACACGCTGCATCTGGCGCGCCTCGTTATATATCACGTGATGAGGTTCCGACTGAAGCTATAGAACGTGAACGTGAAGTATTTCTAGAACTTACAAAAAATGAAGGTAAGCCAGAAGCAGCATGGGATAAAATTGTTGAAGGTCGTTTAACTGGCTATTTTAAAGAAAGCTGTTTGTTAGAGCAAGCTTTTGTTAAAGATAACAAGATGACTATAAAACAATTAGTGGAATCTCTTGGAGAAAAAGCAACTATTGCTAACTTTACAAGAATTAAAATTGGTGAAGAATAGGTCGATCGTTTTGTTGATTGCTACACGGCTTCGCGCCACCTAAGCGGACACGATGAGTCTTAGGTCTCATCGCTCCCTGCAGATGTTTCGTAAATCAATAATACGATCTCAAAAGTAAGAATAAAAAAACCTTTCGTAAGAAAGGTTTTTTTATTTAAAGGATGTCTGTCCTCAAAAGCATAGTTATCCAAAATTAAAATCGATAATATGAAATTCTATTAAGAAAAGCTCTAGATTATAGATACGAATTAATTAATATATCTAGTTATAACTAGTTGAAAGTGGGCAATCTTTTATGTCGAAACCAAAGTATTCACGTATTTTATTGAAACTTTCAGGTGAAGCTTTCGCCCCGAATGACACTGGTTACGGCATTGATGCTGAAAAGGTTGCTAAAACTGCTCAAGAAATATCAAAAGTTCTTAGCGATACGAACGTACAAATCGCTATTGTTGTTGGTGGAGGAAATATATTCAGAGGTATGGCAGGTGCTTCAAGAGGAATGGATCGTGCACGAGCAGATTATATGGGTATGTTAGCCACAGTTATAAATGGCCTCGCACTACAAGATGCTTTCGAAGCAATCGGCCAAGAGTCTCGTGTTCAATCAGCGATCACAATGGCACAAGTTGCAGAAAGCTATATCCCACTTCGTGCAATTAGACATATGGAAAAAGGTCGTGTGGTTATTTTTACGGCTGGTACAGGTATGCCATTTATAACAACTGATACAGGAGCAGCATTGCGTGCCGCAGAAATTGGTGCGGAAGCAGTCCTCAAAGGGACTCATAGCGGTGTGGATGGAATATATACTGCAGATCCACGAAAAGATAAAACAGCAACGAAGATTGATCAAACTACGTATTTAGACGTTATTAATAAAGGTCTAAAAGTTATGGATTCAACAGCATTAACATTTTGTATGGATAACCATTTACCAATAGTTGTTTTTGATGTTGAGACACCAGGTAATATAGAAAAAGTTGTAATGGGTGATAAAATAGGTACAACAGTTGAGCTCGAATAATTTTAATAACATTTAGTTTTGTTGGTAGTTGTAACCACTGCTTTTCGTACATTACAATAGCAACACGAAATATAATAAGGAAAACAATGATAGAAGACGTAACAAAAGATATAAACCAAAAAGTTGCTAAAGCGATATCACATTTACGAGATGATTTCAATTCAATACGTTCAGGAAGAGCCAATCCAGCTATGGTCGACAAACTTTTGGTCGAATATTATGGAAGTGAAATGCCCTTACAACAATTAGCAAGTTTTTCTGTACCAGAAGCTAGACAACTATTAATAGTACCTTTTGACAAAGGATCTTTGAGTGCTATTGAAAAAGCTATTCAAACATCTGACCTGGGAGTTAATCCAAGTAATGATGGGAATAACATAAGGTTAAACTTCCCACCTCTGACCGAAGAGAGAAGAAGAGACTTAGTCAAGGTAGCCAAAACAAAAGCGGAAGATGCAAAAATATCAGCTAGAAACGCCCGTAGACAAGCACGTCAAGACATAGAAAGACTTGAGAAAGATGGCGAAATATCAGAAGATGATGTTGAAAGAGTAGAAAAAGATTTAGATAAAATAACCAATGATTGTGTAGCTGAAGTGGACAACTTACTTGCTAATAAAGAAGCAGAATTGATGGAAGTATAGTGTCTAGATTAGGCTATTGGGTAAGCCTTAATTCAAGGAAAGTCTATAGTGTAAGAAATTATTGTTAAATGTCAGATAAAGATCATTCGGGGGAAAAAATGGCGCAAGACTCAACAGAGATAGAAGGTGTGCGTATAATCGGGGCGAAAAGCGCTACTGATGATTCAACAAACGATCATGATACAAAATCTGTTGTGATGCCTAGCACTAAATCTGGAAATATAGAACTTCCACATTGGAGTGAAGCACCTACTGGTGAAGTACAAATTGTTAAAGATACTAGATCCAATAATGATAACGATAAAGATTATAAAGATGGTTGGGAAGCGCTAACAGGTTCGCAACCACGTATAAGAGTAGATTCAGCTCATTGGAAAGAAAGCGATTATGAGCCAGGTTTATCATTGAATGATGATTCCCTAAATGTAGGCGCATTGGGTAACGACCATATTTCTTTTAATGAATCAGATGATGAATTTAATAAAAATGTTGCTCAAAAAAGGGCAATGCCAACTGGATCAATTATGGATATCGGATCTACACCTGTTGTGAAAAAAATATCTACAGTACCAGACATGGCAAAAGTTCAGAATGAAACAAGTATTGATCGTTCACCTGAACCGGAACTCGAACTAGAGAAAAAAGAAATAGTTACTGAAAGAAAAGCTCGTTCACCAAGAAAATCTCGTAGTGATTATAAAGGTGAAAAAAAAGCAATTAAAAATGATGAAGAAACAAAAGATGAGATCAAGTCAGAAATTTCAGCTCTAATACAAAGAACAATTTCTGCGCTTGCACTTGCATTTCTTGCAGGTATCTGTATGTATCTTGGGAGAATTCCAACATTAATATTAGTAACACTCTTAATCGGTTATATGAGTGTTGAATTATCAAATGCGTTCAGAGCAATTGGCTCAAAGCCAGCAGTTATTCTGGTTGCCGTAATGTCAATGTTTAGTGTTATTGCTGGATATTTAGTAGGTGATTCTGCCATAGCAATCTCCTCAACAGTATTTATTATGTTTGCTGGTGCTTGGTATCTTTTAGGAGTACAAAAAGCAAGGCCGGTTATTGGTATGGCTATATCATCCTTAGTATTTGTCTATGTAGGTATACTTGGTTCTTTTGCAGGAATGATATTGGCTTTAAAAGATAGTACAGGTAAATCTATCGGAGTTTCAGTATTATTTTCAGTTATCTTGCTCGTTGCTGCAAATGATACAACAGCATATTTAGCAGGTAAATATTTTGGTCGTACGCCTATAGCCCCTAAAATATCTCCAAATAAAACTATGGAAGGAACAACAGCTGGGATTGTTGCTGCACTATTAGTGAGTGTGTTCATAGTTTCTGGACTAAACGATCTTTTTCAAGGTGTGCCAAGTGCTGTACTATTGGGTTTTGTAGCCGCAGCTTTTGCTTTTATTGGAGACCTAGTTGAATCAATGCTAAAACGCGATTGTAAAATAAAAGATTTTGGAACTATCATGCCAGGACACGGCGGTTTGATGGATAGATTCGATGGGTTATTATTTGCAATGCCGATTGTGTATTTTTTAGCAGTAGCACTAAGTTAAAATTTCTCTATAATTAGCCTATATAATCATGGATTTCTGCAAACTGTATTTAATATTCAAATTAACTAGAATATAGTTATGCAAACACGTAAAAAAGTAGCGGTACTTGGATCAACAGGTTCGATAGGTACACAGACTTTAGATGTATTGTCTAATTTTAAAGATTTATTTGAGGTAACTTATATTGCTGGTGGAAAAAATACTGAGCTCATTGAAAAACAACGAAAAGAGTGGAATTTAACTACAGATACAGCACGTTCTGTCTTTGATGATGAAGATACTTTAATGGAGATTGCTAGTAGTTCAAATGTAGATATTGTCGTTAATGGTGTTGTAGGTTTCGCAGGTTTTAAAGCAACCTTGGCCAGCTTAAAAGCTAATAAAACTTTGGCATTAGCAAATAAAGAAAGCCTGATTGCTGGAGGACCTCTAGTTAGAAAGATAACATCTAATCCAAATTTTTCTGGCGAAATTATTCCTGTTGATTCTGAACATAGTGCAATATGGCAATGTTTGAAATCAGGTAATAGAAATGAAGTTGATGAAATTGTACTTACTGCAAGCGGAGGACCGTTTCGAAATAAAACTACTGAAGAATTAGAAAATGCAACAATTACTGATGCCCTAAATCATCCAACATGGTCTATGGGCGATAAAATTACAATTGATTCTTCTACATTAATGAATAAAGGATTAGAAGTTATTGAAGCACATGAGCTTTTTGATATAGCTTACGATCAAATAAAAGTTGTTATTCACCCTCAATCAATTATTCACTCAATGGTAACCTATGTTGATGGTGCAACTATTGCTCAACTTTCTAACCCAGATATGCGACTTCCTATCTCGCTAGCTTTAGGTGCGCCATACCGATTAAATAAATCGTTTGGAAAAATAGATTTTACTGAGAAAATTCAACTTGATTTTGAAAAACCTCGTTTTGATGTGTTTCCTAGCCTAAAATTGGCTTATGAAGCTGGTAAATCTGGAGGGGATGCGCCTGCTATATTAAGCGCAGCTAATGAAATCGCAGTAGCTGCCTTTTTGGATGGACAAATTAAATGGGTTGATATATATTCAATAGTAAACGAAGTTTTACAGTTTGGTACTGGGAATGTCGATACAGAAGATGAGTTATATGCTGCTGATACTAAAGCTAGAATGCGTGCAAGTGAAATGATAAGAGAGAGACAAAAATGACATTTTCTGGAGATCATTTAGAAGAAAAAACACACTGGTCTAAAATTCGTTCCAGAATAACTATTTCGGCAATTACTTTGTTTTTGATATTTCTAGTTATCATGCCAACTTCGCGAGGTTATGCGCTAATGGCTATTGCCTTAATGTTTACAATAATGATGCATGAATTTGGCCACTTTATAGCAGCTAAAAAAACAAAAATGAAAGCTACGGAATTTTTTATAGGTTTTGGACCGCGTATTTGGTCTTTTAAAAAAGGTGAAACTGAATATGGTATTAAAGCTATACCTCTTGGTGGTTATGTAAAAATTATTGGTATGACAAGCATCGATGAAATAGACGAGGAAGATGAACATCGTACTTATCGCGCAAGCCATACTTGGAAAAAACTGATAGTGATTATGGCAGGTGTAACAGTTAACCTAATTCTGGCATACGTGTTAATATTTTCATCTTTAGTTTTTAGGGGAGTGCCAGAGAGTGCAATAGATTCTAAAGTTAAAATTGAGCTAGCTTCACCGAATTCACCAGCAGATAAAGCTGGCATAAAGCCAGATGATCAGATTATTAAAATAGATAACAAGAAAATAGCCACTTTTGGAGACCTTGTAAAATATTTAGATACAAAAAAGATTGGCGACAAAGTATCTCTTATAGTTTTAAGAGATTCAAAAACTATTTCGAAGAACGTGACATTAGAAGCTGCACTTGATATAAATGGCAAAAAGACGCAAAGAGCAATTTTAGGAATTTCACAAGCTTCAAGTTATAAAAAAGTAAATCCAATTAGTGCACTTTCTCAATCGGGCAAATCTATGTATAGAGTTACAGATACTTCTATTGGTGCACTTGGCAAAACTTTTAGTTTTTCTGGATTAAAAAAATATTCTAATACTGTAGTAAAAGGAGATTACGAACAACAAGATAGACCAAGTTCTATTGTCGGAATTGTTGATACTGGCGGTAGTTTGGTAAATCAAGATATTTGGTATCTCGTTTATATAATGTCGATTGTAAACATATTTTTGGCTCTATTTAATGTGTTGCCTTTGCTACCTCTAGATGGCGGTCATGCAGCAGTAGCAATATATGAAGGTATTGGTTCAAAAATAAAAGGACGACCAGTTGTTGCCAATTTCAAAAAACTAATCCCAATAGCAACAATAGTAATAGGTGCTTTTGCAGTATTGGCTTTGAGTTCAATTTGGTTGGATATATTACAGGCGACTTCTTAGTCTTCAGACCCACCATACTTCCACTCTGCGTCCTCACTTCTCGCTTTGGTTCTAAAGCTGCGATTGTTCGTTTTATGACAATGGAATCCTCAAGAAGAAGATAGCGCTCCAGAGCATTCAAGAAAACACGAATCCTCGAAATGTGCAGAAATTGTGCAGGTGTTTCTTCACTGCGCTCACAATGGCAAAAGATCTAATGCTAGAATAGTCATGTGATCAAACGTAAAAAAACTCGTCAAGTTAAGGTCGGTAAAGTTGCTGTTGGTGGAGATGCACAAGTATCTATCCAATCAATGACTACAACGAAAACTTCCGATGTTGAAGCTACACTTCAACAAATCTATGCGCTACGTGGAGCTGGTTGCGATATTGTTCGCTGTACGTGTAATGAAGTTGAGGCTGCTGAAGGTTTAGCACAAATTATTCCACGTTCGCCTTTGCCTATTGTTGCCGATATTCATTTTCAATATAAATTAGCTTTGGCTGCAATGGAAGCTGGCGTACATGCATTGCGTTTGAATCCTGGAAATATTCGTAAACCTGAGCAGATCAAAATTGTTGCCAGTGAAGCGCGAGATCGTGGTATTCCAATTCGTATTGGTGTTAATGCTGGTTCTCTTGATCCTGCACTTTATGAAAAATATGGTGGTGCAACCCCCGAAGCTCTTGTTGAGTCTGCCTTAAAAGAATTGCATTATTTTGAGGATGTTGGTTTTGATGATGTGAAAATTTCTGTAAAGGCTTCAAATATTCGTCTTATGGTTGAGAGCTATCGTTTGTTAAGTGAGACAGTTGATTATCCTTTACATCTTGGTGTTACAGAAGCTGGCCCTATGCCCAATGGTCTAATTAAATCTGTTGCAGGAATTGCGACTTTATTAAATGAGGGTATTGGAGATACTATCCGTTTTTCTTTAACTGCAGATCCTGTTGAGGAAGCAAAAGCTGCTCGTGTATTACTTGAAGCTTTAGAATTGCGCGAACGTACTGGATTAGATCTTATAGCTTGCCCTTCTTGTGGACGCACAGAAATAGATGTTATCGATGTTGCTGCTAAAGCACAAAAGGCTCTTGAAGGAAAAAATATTCCTCTGCAAATAGCAATTATGGGATGTGTTGTTAATGGTCCGGGTGAAGCTCGTGAGGCTGATCTTGGTATTGCAGCAGGCCGAGGTAAAGGACATCTATTCGTAAAAGGAACTGTTGTTAGAGTTGTCCCGGAATCTGAAATGGTTCAAGCCTTAATTGATGAAGCCCAAGCTATTATGGAAGAAGGAATTGAAGCACGAATTGCGAAAGCCGATGTAAATGCAGCAAAAGAAGCAGAACAAGCGCGCGATGAACTCATTCAAATTCAAGGTGTTGATGCCAACAAATCATCTGATAAAATCGATAAAATACACGATCTTATTGAAGGTTAATATGACAGTTATTAATTATGATGTTCCTTTTGTTCCAGATTCTGAAACTGATACACATTGTTATCAAGCTTGCCTTTCAATGATCATTCAGTTTTTTAAACCAGAATTTAAACCTACTCTAGATGAGTTAGATTTAGTAACAGATCATGATCCAGGTAAAGGCACTTGGCCATTACAGGGCCTAGAATATCTTAGAGCTATTGGGATTGATACAACACTTATTACACCTTTTAGTTATGAAGAATTTGCGAAAGATGGTGTTGAATATATTCGCAAAGAATATGGCGATGAGATTGCACAATGGCAAGATGAAAATAATGATCTTAAATCCGATATGGAAAAAATAGCTAATTTATTACCTAGTGCAAAAATTGAATATCGTAATCCTCAATATGTCGATATTCTCAATTCTCTTGAAAAGTATCCTGTAATGTGTTCAATAAACTCAGAAATTATATATGGTAAAGAAGGCTACATAGGCCATTTCGTCGTGATACGTGGTTGTGATGATAAGGGATTATATCTAAATGATCCAGGCTTACCTCAACAAACAAATTTATATGTTGAACGTGAACTTTTTCAAAAAGCTTGGGATGGGTTCTCGAGTTCTGATGCAAGGTTTCTATATAGAATAAATAGTTTTGATTAAACACTATTGTTTGTTAAATTTTTAGAGAGCAAAATATAATGACTGTTATGACAAGGTCTATGAATATCGAACTACGCAACGAAACTTTATACTTTCTGATTCCGTCGATGGTATAGGCACAGATAGCATAACGATATTTGCGCCCGGTCTAAATATTGTTATGAAATTTAATCCTGGGTTACAGCAACTATTGATTTTGATTCGGACAATACAGAAAAAGTTCTAGGTTCAGTAACGAATATCTATGATAATCAATATCTCTCCAAGAGTTGCTACATCGAATTTAATGCGTTTCGCGATCTGGGTTGTTAACGAGTCATTTTTATTATTGCTTAATATATTTAAATATGCTTATAGTAGCTCTGTCCTGGGTAATGCTGCATTAAAGTTTATTGTCTAGAATTATGGAAATGCTTACTTCACAATTTTCTTATCCACTTCCAGATGGGCTGATTGCACGAACTCCTATCGAACCTCGAGATAGTGCACGACTGTTGGTAAGTAGGAACTCTAATGAAATTATCGACTCTCATATTAATGATTTATCATCGTACATAGAGAAAGGTGATTTAATAGTTGTTAACAATACCAAAGTCTTGCCAGCAAGAATACAAATAGTTCGCGGTTCTGGCGGCATTGGTGAGATCTTCTTATTAAACCGTATTTCTTCTGGCATATGGGAAGCTCTTGTAAAACCGAGTGCAAAGATAAAAGAAAATGAAGAAGTAACTGTCTTAAATGAAGATATAAAATTGATTATTGGTCAAAACAATGGTGAAGGCCATCGAATAGTCACATTTGATTTAAGTAATAATAAATCTGATTTAGATATAATTCACGAAGTTGGCCAAACCCCGCTGCCGCCATATTTAGGTGAAGTAGATATTACATTAGATAGATATCAAACAATGTTTGCATTAGAGGAAAAAAGTGTTGCAGCTCCAACCGCTGGTTTACATTTCACTAAATCCCTAAAAGAAAAATTAGCCAATAGTGGAAACGAAATACTTGAAATTACTTTACATGTTGGAGTTGGAACCTTCAGGCCAATAATGACTGAAAATATTGAAGATCATAATATGCATAGTGAAATATACGAAATATCTGAAACTGTATGGCAAAAGATTGAAGAATCAAAAGCAAAAGGGAACAAAATTATTGCTGTTGGAACTACATCGCTACGTACATTAGAAAGCGTTGCACTAACAAATGTTTTAAAGGGAAGTACCGATATCTATTGTTATGGAAATTTTGATTTCAAAATTGTAGATCTATTGCTTACAAATTTTCATCAAAGCGAATCATCCTTGTTAGTTCTTTTAGATTCATTCATTGGTTCACGCTGGAAAGATCTCTACAAACATGCAATAGAATCAAAATATCGTTTCTTGAGTTTTGGTGATGCAATGCTCGTATCAAAGGGTCGTTTTAATGAAATTAAATATTAATAAAACACATGAACAACTAGGTGCTCGCAGAGGTTCTGTAACAACTTCACGAGGTACTTTTCAAACACCTGTTTTTATGCCTGTCGGAACAAGAGGGCCAGTAAAAACTATTGCAGCTCACAATTATAAAAAATTGGGTTCAGAAATAATTTTGGGCAATACCTATCATTTAATGATTCGTCCAGGCGCAGATGTAGTCGAAGCCATGGGCGGTCTTGGTAAATTTACCTCATGGGATGGGCTAACACTTACTGACTCTGGTGGTTTTCAAGTTTTTTCTTTGAAACCAAAATTGACAGATGAGGGTGTTAAATTTAAATCAACATATGATGGAACTAATATAAATTTTACTCCCGAAAATGCAGTGGAAGTCCAAGAAAAATTAGGTGCAGATATACAGATGGTGCTTGACGTATGTTCCGCATTGCCTGCAAGTTACGATGAACTTTATGATGCAATGATTAGAACTCATAATTGGGCTAAACGTGCAAAGGCTGCACATCAGCGTAAAGATGACCAAGCATTATTTGGTATTGTTCAAGGTGGAGATAATTTAGCGCTTCGAATTGAATCAGCAAAACGCACCAGAGAATTAGATTTTGACGGTTATGCAATTGGTGGTTTAAGTGTGGGGGAGTCACGTGAATCAATGATAGCCATGTTAGATGTGTTGGCCGAGAATGATTCTTTACCAAAAGACCAACCTAGATATTTGATGGGTGTTGGTGACCCTATCGGGATCATTGAATCAATAATGCGCGGTATCGACATGTTCGATTGTGTATTGCCATCACGTTTAGCCAGACATGGCGTATTGTTAACTTGGCAAGGAAAAGTTCATATAAAACGCGAAGAAAATAAATTAAGCGATAAACCAATCGATGATAATTGTGAATGTGAAGTTTGTTCAACCTATTCAAGATCATATCTGCGTCATTTAGTCACACAAAAAGAAATGACAGCAGGATATTTGTGTACACTGCATAATATCTCGTGGATGCATCAATATATCAGAGCAATACGTAATGCTATAGAAACGGGCGAACAAGCACTATTTGATTTGAAGCAAAAGATTATTGCTGTTTATACTTAGGCTATCTTCCCATAACTGCGCCACTGGTTTCCCTAGCTGCACCAATTACTGCACCTGTAAGAAAACCGACTGCCGGTCTTAATAATCCTGGAGTATTGTTATATACACCAGTTGCGATACCTTCAACTGTATCTGTTGCATTAACTATAACTTTTCGTGTTTTTGGAAATAGAATATGTTTAGGAAGATGTTTTAACTGTTTTCGAACTATTGAATCTAGATCTTTAGCAAAAGCAGTTTTAGGGTCTTTCGCAGTATCCCTTACAATTATTTCTTCTCGAGTATATTTTTTGTCAGACACAAAAATTCTACCTTCATCGACTAATTCTCGTCTATTTCCTCTTACTGTAAGGAGGGCATAAGGTTCCAATAATGACGCTAAGTATTCATATGCTGGTTCACGTTTCAAGTTATTCCAGTTTGCTTTTCCAAGTTCATCAAGATAATTATTAAACTCACCCATCAATATGCCTGCTTTTGCAGTATGTGGACTTGGCTGTGAAAATATGTAATGGCCATTATCTGATTTTATACTTTTAATTGCATGGCTTATTAGATTTTTTAATTTGAAACGTGACTTTCCATTTATTAACAGAGTAGCTCGTAGATCTGCAATAGGATGGTGAGGCGTTTCAAATATCTTATCTGCACCAATACCCAAACTAAAATGAGAATCGACATTAGACTCATCTCCTAAAAATACAATATCTGCATCAATTATCGTGGTTTTAGCTGCTAAATAATCACGTAAAACTCTTTTATCATCTTCGCTCAATGATTGTTGTTTTGGTTTATTGGCACCAATTGGCTTATTATCTATTTCTCCATTACGCATAGTAAACTATTGTAGCATATTGCACCTAAAACGGTCAAATCGACAATATCTAGATTATGTGATAGTTGGCTATTTAACTGTTTTTAAACGGTCGCGATGTAAAAAATCAGCAGTATCATCATTAATTGTGCTCAAAGTCTCAATTCCAGTAATCTTAGATATCAAATAATCGCATAATTTGGGATTTCTAGCTAATAATGGACCATGCATATATGACGCAATAATATTTTTAGAAAAATATCCGTCAACATAAGTTATTTCGCTGGTATTTGAATCGCGATTATATCCAATTCCGTTTCCGTTACCAATGTGCACTTTTCCAAGTGGAGTTACGTTGGGTCCCAATATTGTTCGACCACCATGGTTTTCAAAACCGCTAAGTCTTCCAATTCCAGGGATCTGACATTGTGATGTGACTTCACCAATAATTCGAGGTGTTCCTCTTTTTGTAGTTACATCAATAATATCTAAACCGTTGTTGAGTTTTCCACCAGTTGTTGGAAATTGTTTACCCAAAATTTGAAAGCCAGCACAAATCGCCAAAATAATTGAATTATCAACGATATTATCTAAAGTTACCCTCTGTTTTTCTAGCAAAGACGTTGCGAGTGTTTGTGCATTGTCTTCACCACCACCCAACATATAAATGTCGCAACTCTGGGGCAATGAATCATCGGCCATAACATTTATGATTTCGCAATCGATGCCACGTTGTTTTGCTCGGTATGCCAGAGATAGAGCATTGCCGCGATCACCATATGTTCCTAAAATTTCTGGATAAATAATTGCTATAGAAATCGACATTTTAATTATCCTTTTCTGTCTCAGCATAACTGTATTGTTTAGCTAATGATTTAGATAATCTATGAAATTGTGTGTAGCTTGCTATCAAATAGTATTTATCGGTGTCACTAACGATTTCAAATACTTGTTTTAAATTATCAACTTTTTTTACGTTTTTATCTGCAATCTTTAAGCGCAAAGTTATATCTAATGCACGCTGACCAAAAGTAAAACAATCGCCAATACTGAATTCTTCAAAACGCACATCATAAAGCCAAGAAGGATCTTTACCGTCAGCTATATTGCAATTAAAAGCAAATATTGTAGAACATTTATCATCAAGACCGGTTTTTGATATTTCGTTAGAAATATGCTTTAACATCACGTTATATCCTGCAGGATTCTTAGCCAAAAATAGTTGCAAAGTTTTATTTTTACCAATATTAAATATTGCATTACGACCAGCAACTTCTTTAACATTAGGCCACGATTTTTTTATACTATTTGTATCTACACCAATTTTTACTAAAGCACATAATGCCAGTTTTGCATTGCTCACATTCCATGTACCTGGTAGTGCGAGATTTGACTCTATAATTGAATCATATACTTTTGTATAAACAACATTTTCCGGTTTTCTAAAATCACAATTACTACATTTATAATTAGATTCTGTCCATAAAAGTAGTGAACCACAAATGTTGCAAGTATTAGCATCATCATGCCAATTTGATTCAATATCTACATATTCTATGTTCGATTCGTTCACTTCATTTACTGCATAAACTATATTTGGGTCACTTGCATTCGCAACTATATAAGTATCAGAATTTACCAACATCTTTTTCCACGAAGTTGCAATTGAATTTACTTCGCCAAATCTATCAAGTTGATCACGTGATAAATTACCAAGTACTAGAACATCAGGGGATAGATCGTCAAACATTCCCGGCAAAGATCTCTCATCTATTTCTAAAATCGCATATTCTGCATTAACGCTATCTTTAGAAGTTAATGCAGCGATTACACCAGCTTTTTGATTAGCACCCAAGGCGTTAGATATAACTGAACCATACTGTTCCTTTACCGCTTGTGCTATTAGACGAGTCATTGAAGTTTTCCCGTTAGTTGCACTTATAACTACTATTTCTTTATCTTTCACACAGTATTTAAGGGCATCTTTGCTTATTGCATTAATTACTCGTCCTTTTATCTGTTCTCCGCTACCTCTGGCAAACTTTGTTGAGAGGTAGCTAGCGAAATTCCCCAAAACTAGGGCAATCCTAAAGCGATAATATGAAAACAATTTTGACATTTGGCTAAGTCTAGCTTAAAAGTAGTATAAAAAAGCTTTAAAAAGAGGCTAAATTTATCGTAGTAAATGTCGACAATACAATATGTCATTTGATTCGAACAAACTTACTGATATTAGGAAAGTGGTGGCGGCACAATCGAAAATAGAAAAAGAGTTATTTGCAAAATATTTGTCGAAAGATTTAAAAGGTAAACCTATTTTTCCAAAAGGTTATCGTCCAATAACTGAAACCATATTTATTGACGATTATAGAGAACCAGGTGCAGGGCATAAAACTATAGGAATAAAAGTAGAAGGTGTAGCCGCTAGATTTATCGTTAATGCTACTCTCTCAGATAATGCAAGAGGTCGAAAAAATAGTGATACAAAACTACGGCAAGCTGGATTAGTAATCGAAAACGATCCTGCTAAATTTAGGAATAAAGTAACTAGAAGATTAAACGATAGCTTTTTAGACCTTGGGGATGTTCAGCAGATGGTCAATCTAATTGGCCAATTGCCAAAAGTGGATATCCCAGTTAGCCATATAAATGGTATAGAAGTTCCTGGTTTTAATTTCGGTATAGAAGTAGTGCTCGATTTAGATGAACGAGAACTATTGTTAGAAAGATATAGTAGCCAAGTATATGGAAATGGTGCGCTAGTACAAGCCTCATTATCACGAGAGGGTACTTTAGCTCCTGAAACTGTTTTACAGCTCAGGAAAGAAATAATTGATTCTATAGGTTTAGAGTTTTCGGGTGATTTTGAAAAAATGAGAAGTAAGTGGATGGAGTTAAATCGAGACGCTTTTGATCGTTATATGGAAATGTGCGATACTTTATGTGAACGAAATGGTATTGATATTTGTCTACCAACCTTTGAATCGTTGGTAGATACAAAAAACTTAAATAGGATGGTAGCTGTTGATTGATAATAAGGTTGTTCTTACTACGGACCCAAAACGGAAAATTATTGTTGGATTTGAAAATTATGATGATGTAAAAAAGTTTTTCACTTTCACATTTTCTGAAATATCAGCATTTATGAAAAAAAATGCTGGTCTAATCGACCAAGAAGGTTTAATCCTAGCTACATCGAGTGATGTGGGTGGAAATGGTCGTCGTCCTGGATATAAAGTCACTTTTTTTCATCCAGAAGTCGATTTATCTAATATTTTTAAAGATCTTATTGAGCAATGGTCCGATAGTCAGCCAGTTGGTACAGATTTGTCAAGGATAAAGATGCTAGAACAACCACCGGTACTGCCAAGTACTGATATTGCCCTTAATTAGTCAAATTAGAGATAGTTATCTATAAAATCTGTGTTTCTATTACAACTTTGAATAAAATTGAATTTGTGCTAATATCTATAGTCCGCAGCCAATAAAATAAGCTTCGCGTGGGTTTTGCCCTCGCGTTTTTTATTTTGTCGGTAAAATGCGAGGTGCTTTTATGTGAAAGTAGAGGCCTAACATCTTTAATAAAGGAGGTATACATGTCACGAGTCGACGAACTGTCAGATATGATTACCCCTTTAATAACTCAATCTGAGTACCGTCTCTGGAATTTAGGAATAACAAAAGCTGCAAAACGCTCTATTGTAACCATAACGCTAGATAAAGATGGTGGAGCCAATCTTGATGAGATGGCAGAAATCTCTAAAGAAATCGCAATAGTAATAGACGAGCATCCTTCTTTTGAAAATGAATACCATTTAGAAGTTGAGAGTCCTGGTTTAGAAAGAGCTTTAACAAAACCTGAGCATTATAAATGGTCAATTGGGATGCTAATTTCTGTTTCTTTTCGAGACGATGAGACACTGTCTAGATCTCGAGGAATTCTTAAAAATGTAAATGATGAAGAATTAGTCATTGAAGAAGTACCACAATCGATTAAAAAGATTTCTAAAATTGAAGAAAAAACTGAAGTTGAAATTTTGCCAAAGATTACAACAATAAGAATTTCTACAATTACAAAAGCTCATACAATATTTGATTTTGAACAAGCAATGAAAAATGATAAAAATCAAAATAAAAGTATTACCGAAAAAGAAAGTGAAAACATCTAATGAATTCAGAAATGATGCAGGCATTAAAAGTGGTCGCACAAGATCGCGGTGTAGACGAAATGGTTTTACTTCAAGCGTTAGCAGATGCGTTGGTAACTGCCTATAAGCGTTTTCCAGAAGCTGCAGAAGAAGCAGAAGTTGTTATCGATCCTGACACTGGCGAGATTCGTGTCATGGCGCAAGAACTAGACGAAGACTATAACGTAATCCGTGAATGGGATGATACTCCAGAAAACTTCGGACGTATTGCAGCACAAACTGCAAAAGCGGTTATCTCACAACGAATTCGAGAAGTAGAACGAGATAATAAATTTGCTGAATATTCAGGACGTGAAGGGGACATAGTTACTGGTATTGTTTCTCAAGCTGATTCACGATACACACTTATTGATTTAGGTCGTGTTGAAGCATTATTGCCACAAAGTGAACAGAGTCAAGGTGAACGCTACGAGCATTCGAAACGTCTAAAAGCTTATATAGTTGAAGTACGCAATACTCAAAAAGGACCACAGATTGTCGTGTCCCGTACACATCCAGGTTTAGTAGGCGGGCTTTTCATGTTGGAAGTTCCTGAAATAGAAAACGGCATTGTAGAAATTAGAGCCATTGCACGTGAACCAGGTAGAAGATCAAAAATCGCAGTTTGGTCTACTGACGATAATGTTGACCCTGTTGGTTCGTGCGTTGGAGCCGGTGGTGCTCGAGTTAGAGAAATCATGACAGAGCTAAAGGGCGAGAAAGTAGATATTGTCCCTTACTCAGAAGATCCTGTTGCTTATATTCGCGCTGCTTTATCACCCGCAAAAAATATCAATAATGTTATTTGTGATTTTGATACAGGTACAGCAACAGTTATTGTTCCAGATGATCAACTTTCTTTAGCAATAGGAAAAGAAGGCCAAAATGCACGTCTTGCAGCCAGGTTAACAGGTTGGAGAATTGATATTCAAGCAGAATCAGGAAATACTGCAAGTAACAAAACTCAAGATGAGGCACCTTCGCTATTGATTGACAAAGCAGAATTTATCAAAGATGAAACTTTACAAACTTCTCCTGTGGAAACAATTGAAGAAGCTATGGAAGAAATTGAAGCTCAAAAAGAAGATTTAAAAACAGAGGTTGAATAAATTAACCGAGACAAACACGGTGGGCTAAATGCTCACACCGATAAGGGGATCCGTGGCTAATAAAAAAGTAAGAGTATATGAACTAGCTAGAGAGCTGGGTTTAGAGAACTCAGATATAATTGACTTTGCTGGTGAATTAAAAATCGGCGTCAAGAGTCATTCATCATCTATCGATGGGCCATCGGCTGATCGAGTTAGACGACTATGTGATTCCAAGGGTATGCGAAAAGACCCCATTACAGATGATGCGCCCGCTAAAAAAACAACTGTAGCTAAAAAAGTAGCGGTGTCTTCACCTACGAAAAAAATTGTAAATCCTGCTATGCAGACTAAATCAAAAGCTAGTAAAGAACAAGAAGCCAAAGATCTAATAGCGAGCGAAAAAGCGCGTATTGCAAAAATTCGTGCACAAAAAGAAGATGTTCCGGTAAAAGAAATTTCACTAGAAGAAGAAAGCACAGATAAGAACACTGGTTCAGTTCGTTCAAATGTTGTTCGTTCTGCTGGTGTTGTTACTATTGGAAATGATGCTGAAACAAAAGACCGAATTAACGAAACATTAAAAGAGGAAGAAGAAATCGCAAAGGCCGTAGCTCGTGTTTCAATGCCGGGCGCGAACCCAACAATGCGTCGAGGACCTGCTATTCCACCTCCACCACCTGGTCGAAGGATGGTTATCCCACCACAAGGTAGAGGTGCTCCTGGAAATCGTACAGACAGAGATAATTCAGGTACATCTCGTGGTCCTGGTGGAGCTGGAGCTGGTCAAATATCTTTTCCTACTCCTAATCAAAATTTCCCACCATCTGGTGGTGCTCCTCGTGGAGGTAAAGGTCGTCCTAATTCTGGTGGCTTTAATCGCGGTGGTCCTGGTGGCTTTAATCGTGGTGGTCCTGGCGGAGGAAAGAAAAAGAAGAAAAAAGGTCGTCGCGGTCAGGATGATATTACTCCTACCGATCGTTTAACACCTGAAAATGCTCCTATTCCTGAAGGCGAAATAATTGTTACTTCTGGTGTAACTGTTCAAGAGTTTGCACCAATGTTAAATAGAACAACTGCGGATCTTGTAAAAATGATGTTCGCTGCTGGTGAAATGTTAACAGCTACACAATCTTTGGCCGATGAAATGATCGAGTTGATTGCTGAAGAATTGGGAGCAAAAATACTCATTGTTGAAGCTGGTCAAGAAGCAGAACTTGAACTTATGAGTTTGCTACTTGATGATATTGGTGAAAACGATGAAGAAAAAATGGTGCCTCGTCCACCAATTGTTACTGTAATGGGTCATGTAGATCATGGTAAGACCTCGCTTTTAGATGCGATTCGAAAAACTAATGTTGTGAGCGGTGAGAGTGGTGGTATTACTCAGCATATAGGTGCGTATCAAACTACTCATAATAATAAAGCTATAACATTTATCGATACTCCAGGTCATGAGGCTTTTACCCAAATGCGAGCACGTGGTGCCAATGCTACTGACGTTGCAATACTTGTTTGTGCTGCAAATGATGGTGTAAAACCTCAAACAATTGAAGCTATCCATCATGCAAAAGATGCACAAGTTCCTATTATTGTTGCAGTAACAAAAATAGATCTTGAAGATGCAGATCCAGGCCGAGTTCGTCAGATGATGACTGAATATGAATTAGTTCCTGAAGAGTGGGGTGGACAAACAATGTTTGTTGACGTTTCTCCAAAAACAGGCCAAGGTATGGAAGATCTACTCGAGGCTATAGTTTTGGTTTCTGATGTTGAAGAATTAAAAGCAAATCCAGAAGGCAACGCTCGCGCTATTGTCCTTGAAGGACATTTAGATCAAGGTCGTGGTCCTGTCTCTACCATAATTGTTGAGCGTGGAACTCTTCATGTGGGAGATATGGTTGTTGCTGGTTCTGGTTGGGGTAAAGTTCGAGCCATGTTTACCGATGATGGCCAAAGTGTAATTGATGCACCGCCATCTATGCCTGTTGAAGTCTTAGGATTATCAGCTGTACCAATGGCAGGCGACCAATTGCGTGTTGCGCAAAATGATAGAGTCGCAAGGACTATTGCTGATGCAAGAGATCGACGTAGACGTATTGCAAATACTTTGCGTTCTGGTAGCTTTGCTGCTGGTGGGCGTCTTGAAGACGTATTTACATCTGTTGCACGTGGTGAAGTTGCAACTTTAAATATTATTTTGAAAGCTGATGTACAAGGTTCTCTCGAAGCATTGACTGATTCATTAAAGAAATTAGATAAAGATCACGAAGAAGTTCGTATTTCTTTTGTTCATCGTGCTGTCGGTGGTATCACTGAAAGTGATGTTACTTTAGCGCAAGTTTCAAATGCGATAATTATTGGTTTCAATGTTCGTCCTGATCGTAAATCTCGTGAGATGGCTGAGTCAGCTGGTATCGATTTGCGACTTTATGAAATTATTTATAAAGTGCTTGATGATATGACTATGGCCCTTAGCGGTATGTTGACTCCAACTGTTGAAGAATTTGTAACAGGTGAAGCTGAAGTTCGTGAAATATTCTCCGTACCTAAACTTGGAAAGATTGCTGGTTGTTACGTACAATCTGGTCAAGTCTCTCGTGGTTCGAAAGTACGTTTCTTGCGCGATGGGGTAGTCATCTGGAATGGTCAATTAATCTCTCTTCGTCGTGGTAAAGATGATGTAAAAGAAGTAAAAGATGGATTCGAATGTGGTATTGGTCTAGAAAACTTTACTGATCTAAAACCTGGCGATATCATTGAAACTTATGATGAAAAAGAAGTAGCTCGAGAACTCTAAACCTCTAGTAGACCTTTAGCTTTAGAGTTCTTCTTGATGTAAATTTATCTTGCATGATCTTTGAAAAGATTGCTAGATTAGTAAATATGAGTGCAGGGAAGCAGATTTTTCTTTTAATAGTTCTCCTGTTTTCACTGTCATTTTCTAGTGTTGCTTTTGCAGATATAGATCCAAAAATAGAAAGCCATTTTGCTCCTGGTGCTGACGGTAAATCTGTATCAATTTCAACATCTATCAATATTGGGCCAGGAGTACACATTAAGGGCAACAATTCAACAAACCCATCTAAAGCTTCACCACTTATCTATGTTGTAGCTGAAGCAAAAGTAGATATGGTCAATGAGCAGAACCAAACTATCGAAGGACGAGAATCTTGTAATCCGAATACTTTTAATTATGCGGATGGAATTCAAGATGGAGAAATTGTCATTATCCCAAAAACTGAAATTTCTACAACCCCAGGTTTGATCCACTCTGGTCTAATGTATTCTCGATCAACAGGTGAAGAAATTGGTGACATCATGTGGTGTAAATCAACAACACCAGGCTCACCTGCACCTAAGTATTCAATTCCACCAACTTATGCTCAAATATGGAATAGTGTTTTTAACCAAAATTTTATAGATTCATCATCCAATTCGGGAGTGTACATAGCACCTGCTTCACCAGGTGTAACTGGAATACCATCAAAATTTTGGGCACAATTTCCAGATGGACAAGCAATACAAAGAAACATAGTTTTGCCAAGCGGATTCACTGTTAAGACAACAGCATTAGTATCAAGTGTTCAAATAAACTTAACTTCACCTAAGAAAAATTTGAAAACTTTAGCAATGTTGCATCCGAATGCAAGTGGTATAATTGAAGAATCATCTTATTCAAATCCTTTTACAGTTTATAATTTCAGAACTAAGGGTTTGTACAAAGTCTCTACTGGTGTGATTTGGACTGCTCAAATCGCAACGATTTCTGCACCTGGAATCCTTGCTGTTATACCTTTAGGTTCTGTCCGCATAGAAATTAACCGTGATTATCTGGTAAATCAAATCCGTTCTGGATTAACAGGTTAAAGCTATATGAAGTAATCAGTCTGAGAAAAAATGAGAAACTACAAAGTTGCTTTAACTATCTTGTTAACAACTTGGCCATCTCTAGTATTTAAACCTTCAAGTAGTCCTACCTTATTTTTGATTGAATCATCAATGCCCAACCTTGCAATTGCAACAATAAATGGAAGCGTTGCATTAGTCAAAGCATAAGTAGAAGTATGGCTAACTGCACCAGGCATATTTCCTACAGCATAGTGAACAACATCATGTAAAACATAAGTTGGCTCTGTATGTGAAGTTTCGTGGCTTGTAGATATGCATCCCCCTTGATCAATTGCTGTATCAACAATTACTGAACCTGGCATCATTGTTTTGACCATATCTTCATCAACGACTATTGGAGCGCGTCCTCCAGGAACAAGTACAGCGCCAATGACACAATCAGCAGTTTTAATAGATGCAGATATTGATCCGTGTGAAGATGCGCGAGTAGTAATTTTCCCGTGAAACATTAAATCTATCTCGCGAAGCCTATCAAGATTTATGTCAAATATTTCTACATTGGCGCCAAGTGCACTTGCTAGTAATGCTGCATTAACACCAACATGTCCTGCTCCTAAAACCACAATTTTTGCAGGAGATACGCCAGGAGCACCAGAAATTAATATGCCACGGCCACCTTGGGGACTTTCTAGAAATCTGCATGCAACTTGTACAGCAAGACGTCCTGCTATTTCAGACATTGGAGCTAAGAGGGGTAGAGCATTATTTACAGTTACGGTCTCATAAGCAAATGCAGTAACATTCTTTTCACAAAGTGCTTTCGCAACATTTGGATATGCTGCTAAATGTAAATAAGTGAATAAGACTAAGTCGTCACGAAAATATTGAAATTCGCTAGCTTGGGGTTCTTTTACTTTTACAACTAAATCTTGCGACCATGCAGTAGATGCATCACACATCTTTGCCCCAGAAGCAATATAAGCATCGTCATAGATACTCGCACCCTTGCCTGCTGATTTTTCAACGTATACTTCTATACCGTTGTTAATTAGTTCTGAAACTCCATCTGGCGTAATGGCAACGCGTCCTTCGTTTTTCTTTATTTCTTTTGGAATGCCTACACTAAGTTTTGTCATAGCTCTAGACTAGTCACAAGAAACACAAAAAATATTCATTGGAGACAAAAAGATGATAAATCAAAACTTTATAAACGGAGCATTTGTTGATTCAACTAGTGGTGAAACTGATGATGTTATCAATCCTGCAACTGGTCAAATCCTGGCAAAAGTCCCTTCATCTAATAAAGAAGATGCAAATAATGTAGTTGCTTGTGCCAAAGCTGCTTTTGAGACATGGGGGAATACGACTCCACGAGAGCGAAGTGAGGCACTTTATGCTCTTGCGCAAGTTGTTGAAGCTAATTTGGATGAATTAAAAGAAATTGAATCACAAAATGTTGGTAAGCCTATCTCAATTATTGAATTTGAATTTGATCTTACTGTAGATAATCTAAAATTTTTTGCAGGAGCATGTAGAACAATGCCGACACAAGGATCTGGTGAATATCTAGAAGACCACACATCGTATTTACGTCGTGAGCCTTTAGGTGTATGCGTTGGTATAGCTCCTTGGAATTATCCTTTGAATATGGCTACTTGGAAATTTGGTCCAGCTTTGGCCGCTGGTAATACTTTTATCTTAAAACCAAGCGAACTAACACCCTTAAGTGCTTTGAAGTTGGCAGAATTATCAAAAGACATTTTTGCTCCTGGAGTTTTTAATGTTATAACTGGCCAAGGTGAAACTCTTGGTGATGCTTTAGTAAAACACACTGATGTTGCAATGGTTTCTGTTACTGGCGATGTAAATACAGGTAAGATAATTGCACGAAATGCCGCAGATTCATTAAAACGTGTTCATCTAGAACTTGGTGGTAAAGCTCCAGTTGTTATTTTTGAAGATGCTGACATTGAATTAGCTGCACAAACATTGACAGATATGGGATATTATAATTCTGGTCAAGACTGTACTGCTCCTTGTCGTGTTTTGGCTGACGAAAAAATTTATGACGAACTGATTGCTAAATTATCGGAAAAGGTTTCCGCTTTGGTTACTGGTGATCCAAGTGATGAGAATACTAACGTTGGACCTTTAATTTCACAAGAACAACAAGAGCGTGTTGAATCTATGGTTGATCGTGCTGTTAGCGAAGGTGCAGAAGTTATTGCTGGTGGAAAGAAAATTGATGGCGCAGGCTATTTTTATGAACCAACTATTATTGCTAACCCTAATCAAGACAGCGAGATAGTTCAACGCGAAGTATTTGGTCCTGTAATTTCAGTACAAAAATTTAGCGGTGAAGCACAAGGTGTTGAAATGGCAAACGATGTTGATTATGGCCTAGCTTCCTCTGTTTGGACAAGTGATGTTGGTCGTTCAATGAGAGTGACAAAAGCTCTAAAATTTGGTTGTGTTTGGGTTAATGACCACATACCAATAGTTTCAGAAATGCCCCATGGTGGATTCAAGCAAAGTGGCTATGGTAAAGATATGTCAATCTATGCAATTGAACATTACACTGAACTTAAGCATGTGATGATCCGTCACTAATAATCTATTTATAATATCTTTTCGCCGAGTATATACTTTAAGCACTAAACTCTCTCGGTGCTTATTGTTGATGATCTAACTATTGAAATTGGGGATAGAACCCTTATACGTGACGGCTCGTTTAGAGTTGGTCCTGGCGATAAAGTAGCGCTTATTGGTAAAAATGGTGCTGGCAAAACAACTATTTTAAAAACTATTTCAGGTGAATTTGATAAAACTAGTGGAAATATAGACCTGGGTACTTCTTATGGATGGTTGCGTCAAGAAGTGCGGGCGGGTTCGCAAGATGCTAAAGGCGTATACGATTATATTCGTTTAAGTCACCCTTTAATACCTATGGAATTAGAGTTAGAAAAAGTTCATTTTGAGATCGATGCAAATGTTGATGATCTAGATGAGCAAATGAAAGCCGTACATAAGTATTCTGATTTGCAAGAGAAATTTCAACATGACGGTGGATACGAAATAAATTCTGATGTTGAAAAAATGGCACATGGTGTCGGCATTGACGATGAAATGCTACTTAATGATCTGGAGAATTTGAGTGGAGGGCAAAGACGTAAGGTTGAGCTTGCGAAGCTTTTATTAAAAGGTGGAGAAGTTTTAATACTCGATGAGCCTACAAACCATTTAGATATTGAAGCAAAAAAGTTTGTTATGGATTTTCTTTCATCAACAGAATCGGGAGTTTTAGTTGTAAGTCATGATATTGCATTAATGGATACTTCACTAACAAGGGTTTTAGCGCTAGTTGATGGACGTATGGAGCAATACAATGGAACGTATTCACAGTATTTAGTATCAAGCGAAGAGCGTGAAGAAATGCGTGCACGGCAAAGTGCTGTAATCATGAAAGAAGCAGGAAGGCTTAGCGATACAAAAGCAAAGTTTGCAAAAGGAAATGCATCACATGCGGCAAAACGAAAGATGTTGCAACGTCGTATCGATAATTTAGCAACTGCTTTAAAGGATAAAGCTCCAAAAGTTAAACCTCGTGCAATTAACTTTAATTTTCCTTCACCTATCAGATGTGGTGATATTGCTTTAACAGTAAAAGATGTTTCTAAATCTTTCGAAAATAAGAAAATATTCGGTAATGTTTCTTTAATTGTTGAACGTGGAGATTTCATTTTAATCTACGGTAAAAATGGTGCTGGTAAGACTACATTATTGAGATCGATTATGGGAATGTACGATCGTGAAGGTGGAACCGTTAAGCCTGGAACAAAAGCTAAGCTAGGTTTTTATGCGCAAGAACACGAAGATATTATCGCTACAAAAAATGTTTTAGCACATATGGTGGAAGCGTCACCTCGCATGCCTACAGCAGAGTTACGTTCTGTACTGGCACACTTTGGCTTATATGGAGACATTGCTGATCAACCTGCTGGTACTTTATCTGGTGGAGAAAAAACAAAACTTGCATTAGCTCGATTAATGGTAAGTGATGCAAACGTATTATTACTTGATGAGCCTACGAATAACCTTGATCCAGGTTCTATAGAAGCACTATTAGGTGCTTTACAGTCTTATGAGGGAACAATAATTTTAGTTTCACATGATAGTGATTTTGTTATGCAATTAGCGCCTACAAGAGTAATTCATTTGCCTGATGGTTTGGTGTCGCATTTTGCGCCTGAATTAGTAAATTCTATAGAAGAGAAATAGCTCTTTGTATATAGTTCAGATAATTTTGCAATATTTGATAAGGCAGCAGATGCTGAAGTGAAAAATGAATATAGTGAACTGCCAAGAGTAATTTATGACTATATCATTGCAGGAGATACACTTGAACTCCTAATCGCGACTTATAGGAAAGTAAAATTAAGATATGTCAAATAAGCCATTTTCAAGAATGTCACGAGTTAATTCATTAGTACATAAAGTTATTGCTCAGGAACTAGAAGAATTAGATGATGATGATCTTGAACTGTGTACGGTTACAGGGGTGAGTATTTCTCCAGATCTTCGACATGGCGATATCTATATATCAGTATTAGGAGATGACACTCGCACTGATTTAGCTTTAATTGCATTAGATAAATATAAAGGAAAAATAAAGAAGAAATTGGGCCAAGAAATTCGCATAAAATATATGCCTGATATTCATTTCAAAGTAGACCCTTCAATAGAAGAAGGACAAAAAATAGAGGTACTAATTAAAAAAGTACATTCTCATGTTGACAAGATTGCAGTACGCGACGATGGTTTAGATGCCGATGATCAACCAATCAGAAAGTCCAAGTAATGCTAGATGCTTTATTGCTTGAAGAAGTGAAACAACATTTAGAGAATTCAAATACTTTTTTATTGACATGTCATATACACCCAGACGGCGATGCGCTTGGTTCGACTATGGCTATGGCTCATGCTTTAAATTCAATCGGTAAAAAAGTAGTTGTTACTTTTCCTGACCCGTTCGTTTTGTCCTATTCCCTAAATGCAACAATTCCTGGTTTAGAGAAGTTGGTAGTGCCGTCAAATACTATTGATACAAATAAAACTTTTGACATTGTTATGACTTTTGATTGCGGTTCTAAATCTCGTTTGAACGGGCTCGAAGATTTAATATCTCGTGCTAAAACATTTATCAATGTTGATCACCATCTCTCAAATGAAAATTTTGGTGATGTCAATATTATTGATGTCAATGCTGCAAGTTCTGGTTCTGTTGTTCAAGAAATATTAGATTTTTGTAGTATCTCGTTGAATGATGATATTGCAACTTGCTTGTATATTGCATTACTTACCGACACAGGACGATTTCAATTCTCGAGTACAACACCAGTAGTTTTTGAACAGGCAAAAATATTGAGTGAATTTGATGTTGATATAGCTTTTCTATCACGCACACTTACAGAAGAAGATTCATATTCGCTAATGAAACTAGCGGGACGTGTGCTTGATGTAATGCAATACGATAATGATACTAATTTTGCCTATTCGTTTGTTACTGTAAAAATGCGTGAAGAATTTGGATGTTCATACGATGAAGTTGAAGGGTTAATAGAATTAGTGAGACGTAGTCGCGAAGCTGATGTAGCATGCATGATAAAAGAATTTGAACCCGGCGATTATAGAGTATCTATGAGATCGATTGGCAAAATTGATGTTTGTGATATTGCTTCTAGCTTTGGAGGTGGCGGTCATAGATATGCCGCAGGTTTTTCATCAACCAACAGTATCGATGACATTTTAATCAAGCTAAAGAATTTAATTGTCTTAGCACGAAGTAAATAAAAGGTTGTTGTGACTGAAAAACTGTTACCTTCTGGATTCTTTTTTATCGACAAAGATTATGGGATAACAAGTCATGATGTTGTATCAAAAATGCGTAAAATTCTCAATACTAAAAAAATAGGTCATGCCGGTACGCTTGACCCTATGGCTACTGGCGTTTTGGCAATGGGTGTGGGTACTTCAACTCGTCTATTAGATTACGTTCAATCTGGCATAAAAACATATATTGCAGAGATAAAATTTGGTGAAAAAACTACTACTGGTGATGTTGAAGGCGATATCATCGAAACAGTTGACATGTCTGGACTAAATTTAGAAGTATTGGAAAAAGCATGCAGAGAGTTCGTTGGCATTATAAATCAAATTCCACCAATGACGAGTGCTGTAAAGGTTGATGGTAAAGCTTTATATAAATATGCGCGAGCTGGAAAAGAAGTCGAGCGTAAAGTTCGTTCGGTTGAAATATATTCAATAAAAATTTTAAGCGGTCCGAGTACTGATCCCTTGGGTGAGGCCTCATCTCATGCAACACTTGAAATTATTTGTTCTGTTGGTACTTATATCAGGACGCTTGCAGAAGATATTGCTGTTGAAGCTGGGGGAGTTGCACACTTATCGAACCTTAGAAGAATAAAGAGCGGCACCATTGCTCAAGAAAATTTGATCACACTCGAAGAATTAGCATCAGCTGATGATCCTTTTCAGTTTATGTGTGATCCAGCAAAAGCGTTATCTCATTATAAAACATTAATTTTTGATGAAAATCAAGTTGATCATATTTATAAAGGTCAATTATTGAGACTAAACGAAGCTCAGGCGAATGAACTTCAAGCCGAATCAGATCAATACTTTGTAGGATTAGGCGAACTTCCAAGAAAATTAATCGCAATGTATGATAATCCTTATAATGATGATGTCGAACAAGAGATCGCAGACGCACCACCTCCAGAAACCAAACCATTCGATTATAAAACTCAGCTACTTAAGTCTCGTTGTGTCATTTTCTTAGACCTATAATTGATTAAATGGAAATAATATATGATCAGACAAAATTAACATCGGATAGTGCAATCACTCTAGGTGTATTTGATGGTGTGCATCTTGGTCATCGAGCGCTATTAAAAACTGTTAATAATATTGCTAAAGAAAAAGGCTTGCAGACTACTGTTGTTACATTTAATAAACATCCATTGAGTATTCTGAATCCTCAACGTGCACCAAAAATGTTAACTTCTACAAAAAAGAAGCTCGAATTATTAGAAGAAACCGGCTTGATCGATAATATATTATTAATAGATTTTAATATTGCTGTTGCCCACCTAGAAGCTAATGATTTTATTAAGGATGTTTTTGTAGATCAATTAAACGGAAAAGCTATCTGTATAGGAGAAAATTTTTCATTTGGCCACGATCGTAAAGGCAATGTACAACTTCTAGAGGAAATGTCAGATCAATATGGCTATGAAGTCATTCCAGTAAATCTTGTAGAAGCGGAAAATACAGTAGGTCAACAATGTATTTCGTCAACTCTAATCAGACAGTATATTTCTGTTGGTGACGTGTCTGTAGCAAGAAAGTATTTAGGTCGACCTCATGAAATAACGGGAATCGTTGTTCACGGAGATCATAAAGGTAGAGAATTAGGTTATCCAACTGCAAATATGCAAGTCGATTCCAATATTGCAATTCCTAGTGACGGTGTCTACGCAGGTTCCGTTATTGTAAAAGGGGAATTGTATAAAAGTGCTATTTCTGTTGGAGTGAGACCTACTTTCCATGATGATAATGTGAGAGTGATCGAAGCACATATTTTAGATTTCAATCAAGACATTTATTTTGAGACTATTTCTGTGATATTTCAAGAGAAATTGCGAGACCAGCTAGTATTTTCATCTATAACTGATTTGATTAGCCAGATTGATCTAGATTGCGATAAAACTCGCCAAATTGTGAAAATATAAATTCTTAGACTATAATATTTTCCTGTCAGGTTTCACCGCCTGATACACGCCGTTATTTTCGGTAAAGACAGTCTCACCGGTGAATATAGGAGCAATAATATAATGGCATTAAAACCAACACAAGACGTAGTTAACGAACACAAACTACATGAAACTGATACTGGATCACCAGAAGTACAAATAGCACTTTTATCAAGCCGTATCGAGCATTTAACTGGTCACCTTAAATCGCATAAAAAAGATTTCCACTCTCGTCGTGGTCTGCTTATGATGGTTGGTCGTCGTCGTCGTTTACTTGATTACCTAAAAGATGTTGACGTTGCACGTTACCGTGAAATTATTGCGAAGCTCGGTCTTCGCCGTTAAGCATGATATCGAAATCGTATCCGAGAGTTATCACAGTAGGTGAAGCAACGATCGATATGATTCTTCAAAAGGACGGATCGTACAGACCTGTTCCTGGCGGAAGTTCAATAATTGTAGCGCTAGCTTTAGGACGACAAGGTTGTAATGTCGCGAGTCTAACTCCAATATCTAGTGATGGTTTTGGAAATTTAACTCGTGCACATTTAGAATCTTCCGGTGTTGATACTTCACTATTAAAAGTTGTCCAAGAACCATCGACATTGGCAATGGCAACTATTGATGCTCAGGGTGATGCACGTTACCGTTTTTATATAGAGGGTTGTTCGCAAGGAACATGGACGCCAGAAATGATTGTAAAAGGAATATTGCCTAACGATATCATTTCAACTTGTGGGTCTTTTTCTCTTGGCGTGGATTCAATGGCTACTGCATTTGACGCATTGTTTGAAAAATTTTCCGAAGATCATTTAATAGTTTTTGATCCTAATGTACGTGCTGATGCTATTGGAGATAACACAAAACTAGCTCTTGAGCGTATAGAGCGTTGGGCAAGCCAGTCAAGTATTGTTCGTGCTAGTACAGAAGATATAATTTGGTTATACCCAGAAACTACAATCGAACAAGTTGCAAAACGTTTTTTAGATAGTGGCGCAAAGCTTGTTTCTATAAGCGATGGAAGTATTGGTGCTTATGCCTACACTTCAAAACATGTAGCTTTTCGTCCTGCTCAAGTTGCCATTAAAAACGATGGGGCAGACACAGTGGGCGCTGGAGATACATTCAACGCAGGCATAATGAAATGGCTAATGGATGAAGAACTTTTAACGACTAAACTAATTAGCGAACTAACACTCGAACAATTAAGAGATATGCTCGATGCTGGAATTTCTCTGGCAACGCATACATGTTCACAAATCGGTGCTGAGCCACCTTGGGTTGATGCCTAATTATGTTACTTTTTTAATTTCAATATAATATTTTTCGAATATTTCTTACAGGAAAATGATCCCAGGGACAATATTAACTCCTACATTTTGTAAATCAATGTAATTTGAATCTTTTATCTATGTCAAGTCTAAAGGTATTATCACAAAAACTATACTTTTTTGTTGTTTCAACTGGTTAAAACTGTTAAACGGCAGTAGATCTGTTAGTATGGTATTTGTAAATAAACAAAGAAAAAGCTCACATGAGGTGAGTTAAAGTAAATCCGATGCGAGATACTCGGTTGTCAGTTGTGAATCTCAAAAATTTCCTCTAGAAATATCACCTAGTGTAAATTCTTAGGTTGACCACTGAAAATCAAATCTCGTTTCGATCATTTATTTTTATATCGAAAGGGATATAACAAATGAGTAAACCAATATCAGCCACTGGTGTAATTAACGCCGACGGTCTAACAATGACTATGGAAACTGGTCGTTTCGCAAATCTAGTTGCATCTGTGCACACAAAAGTAGAAGGTACAGAACTTCTTTCAACTGCTGCTACAGCACCTGCACGCGAAGGAACAGATTTCTTTCCACTAACAGTTGACGTTGAAGAGCGTATGTATGCTGCAGGTAAAATTCCTGGATCATTCTTCCGTCGCGAAGGTCGCCCAAGTGAAGATGCAATTCTTACATGTCGTTTAACAGATCGACCTTTACGTCCTGCATTTCCTGCAGATTTTAGAAATGAAGTACAAATTGTTTCAACAATTCTTGGTGTTGACTTAGTCAATCCACACGATATCATTTCAATTAATACTGCATCAGCAGCATTACATATTTCAGGTATGCCTTTTGAAGGTCCTATTGGTGCTACACGTTTAGCTCATCTCGACGGTAAATGGATTGCTAACCCAACCTACCAACAAGGTGCTGAATCAACTTTTGAACTTGTTGTTGCCGGTCGTGAACTAGACAATGGCGATGTTGCAATCATGATGGTTGAAGCTGGTGCTACACCTGGAGCTTTCAAAAAAATTGCTGCTGGAGCTCCAAAAATTTCTGAAGATGTACTTATAGAAGGTCTTGACGAATCTAAAAAATGGATTAGTGCTGCTATAAAAATTCAACGTGATCTAAAAATAGCAGTAGAAGCAGAAAATGGCCCAATCGCGGCTATTGTTTATACTCCAAATGTTGATTACACGCCAGAAATAATGGAAGCAGTAAAAGCTGCTGTTGGTGATGATACTAATAAAGCAATGGTTATTGCAGATAAGCATGATCGTACTTTGCGTCTAGATGAAATCAAAGCTGAACTTGTCGAAAAACTTTGTGGAACTACTGAAGCTCCAGGTGAGTTTGTTAATGATGCAAAATTTGTTAAGAACGCATTCAGTAAATTACAAAAACAAATTGTTCGCCAATCGATTGTTGATAGCGAAACTAGAATCGATGGTCGTAAACTTGACGAACTTCGTCCAATAAGTGCAGAAGTTGGAATTCTAGGCCAAGCACACGGATCAGGACTTTTCCAACGTGGAGAAACTCAAGTACTATCTGTAGCTACTTTGGGCATGCCTCGTATGGAACAGATGATTGACGCTATTACGACAACAACAACTAAGAGCTATATGCATCACTATAACTTCCCACCATCATCTGTTGGTGAAGTTGGTCGAGTTGGCTCTCCAAAACGACGTGAAATTGGTCATGGTGCTTTGGCTGAACGTGCACTTGTTGGTGTTTTGCCAGATCAAATCGAATGGCCTTACACTATGCGTGTTGTTTCTGATGTTCTTGCATCAAACGGTTCAACATCTCAAGCTAGTGTTTGTGGTTCTTCTCTCGCGCTAATGGATGCCGGTGTACCGATTGCTGCTCCAATTGCTGGTATTGCAATGGGTCTAATATACGAAGATGGGAAATATGTAACTCTTACAGATATCCTTGGTGCAGAAGATGCATTTGGCGATATGGACTTTAAAGTTGCAGGTTCTCGAGATTGTATTACAGCTCTACAACTTGATACTAAAATTGATGGTATTCCTGCGGAAGTTTTGGGTAACGCACTCGCTCAAGCTAAAGTTGCTCGTTTAGCAATTCTCGATGTAATGGATGCAACTATTGCAGCTCCTCGACAAGATGTTGGTACTACTGCTCCAAAGATTATTTCTTTTGAAATCGAAGGGGATCAGATCGGCGAAGTTATTGGGCCTAAGGGTAAGAACATTCAACTTGTACAAGCTGAAACTGGCTGTGACATAAATGTTGGTGATGGAGAAGATGGTAAAGGTATCGTAACTATTGGTGGTCTTGAATCAGAGATGGTCAATAAAGCTAAAGAAATGATCGACCTTGCTCTTAACCCACCAATTCCTGAAATTGGAAAAGTTTATGAAGGTACTGTTGTAGGTACAACTAAGTTCGGCGCTTTCGTAAACATACTTCCTGGTCGTGATGGTCTTGTACACATTTCAAAAATGGGTAATGGACAACGTATCAATAATGTTGAAGACGTGATGAACGTTGGAGATATTTTTGATGTTCGCGTTGACGATATGGATGACCGTGGTAAAGTTTCGCTAACACCAGTAGGTGACGGATTCGAAAACAATGATGAAGGAGATAGCGGTGAGCCAAAAGCTGCTCGCGAACCACGTGAACCACGTGAATCTCGCGATTCAGAGTCTAAAGCTCCAGGTAATAGAGAAACACGCACACGTACTCGCGGTAATTCTTCAAGTGATTCAGATAGCGAACCTAAATCTTCTCGATCGAAAGCTTCGAATGATGAAGACAGAGACTTTGCTAGTTTTTCAGATTTTCTAGATGTAGAAATGAAAGAAAAATATGGAGATCTTGGTCCAGAAGAACCACGTCGTCCTAGAAACGATAATAAACGACGAAATAATAACAATAACCGTCGCTAGAGATCACTATACACTCGCTCCGCTTTCGGTACTCACCGCGAGCGGTTGCGTATGTTCACCTCAAGAGTACAACACTTCAAAAATATTAACGATGGTATTTTTAATGCTTCATGATCATCCATAAAGGCAGTAGTATCAAACTCTCTTTCCATGGCTGCATTTTCTACAACATCTCTGCAACTTGTTGCTCTAGATATAACATCTTTTCTAGATGTTGGAGCGTTTGAAGTTATTGTGCTCCAATCTTGAATGAACCTAAATCGTAATATTTAGATTACCACGCATTTTAGATTTAGGATAAGATATAAATCCTTATGTCAAATATTTTAAAACTAAATTCACTTTATAAAGTTCCCTTTGGTGTTTTACCCATAGTTGTAATTATTTGGCAATTGGCAAGTTCTATTGGAGCTTTTGGATTTCGAATAACAGACTATTTTTCACTCTTTACAATTTTAAGCAATCTATTTGCTGGTACTGTTCTAATTTTGAGCGCATATAAATATAATGATAAAATAAATTCACGAATTGACTACTTGCGTGGCATGAATACAACTTATTTAATTATTGTAGGAATCGTCTATTATGCTTTAATAGAGCGAGGTGGTGGATATCAATATTTGACTATTTCCAACTCAAATTTAATATTGCACCGTATTATGCCCTTGGTTTTAATAATAGATTTTGCAATTGATAGACCTGTTAAGAAATTCGAATATAAAAAAACCTTGTTATGGCTTATATTCCCTATAGTATTTGTTGCGTACTCTTTAATTCGCGGAACAATAGTGAATTGGTATCCGTATGATTTTCTTGATCCAAATATAGTTGGAGGATATTTAGGAGTTCTTAAATATTCACTTGCAATTACAGCTGGATTTCTTTTTTTTGGATATGGAATTTATTATATATGTAACACAAAAAGAGATATTAAAATTCAATAAATTATCTAGAATATAACGTTTTTCTTAAATATTCTTATAATATAAGTACAAAAAAGATACCTCTTTCGTTTTGTTAATTGTCAAGACTGTTTATTCGCGTGATTCTGGTTAATAATAGCCGTAATGACCCATTCTCCCCATGCAAATTTTTCTACATCATTTTCTAAGAAAATGTTTGTTTATATAATCTTATTTCTCGGATTAATTTTTGGTGCTTTAAATGCTATGGGAGCTTTTGCTGTTAATCAAAAAACTACAATAAAAGATTCAAAAGCAAAACTAACACTAGCGAGTTCTGAAAAAAATGTTAAAGCAAATACAGTTGATCAAGTAGCTACTACAAATTATCAAAATGAAAATGTAGTATATCTAAAAGTTCCGCAATCAAATAATGCAACAAGCTTTTCACCTCTAGACTACTCAATTCTTAGTAGCAATAAATTCCAACCGATATCAAGCGGCAATTATACGAAAATAGAACCACAACATTTAGTAACAATAAACGGTTTGAGGTTTTTGAACGCCAATAAAAAACCTGTGACAGGGAAGGGTGTTGTTATTGGTGTCATTGACTCTGGAATCAATACGCATTTGAACACTTTATTAGATCAAAACGGAAATAGTAGGGTAGTGGAGCAACGCTGCTACGGACTAATCGCCCAAGTCGCTCCGTGCAATACAAATGAACCTGCTTTTCTTGAATGTAGTCAATTAGATGTCGGCTGTTTCCATGGGAATGCAGTAACAGATTTAGCTGCAGGAAATAGATATAGCGAAACGATTTCTGGTGGCAAGAAAATAACTACAGGTGGTGTGGCGCCGGGTGCCAGTATTTCATTTTCAAGAGTAACCTTAAATCGTGCTGGTGAATTAGATCAGTCGTTATTAGTACAAGCACTTAATGGCTTTCTTATTGATATAAAATATGGAAAATCTTATGCACCAGATATAATTAATATATCAATTGGTTTTCCTCGTGATGGTAAATTCTCGAATTGTAATGTTGAAAGTGAAATTAAATCAACTATTGATTCGATTGTAAAACTTGGCGTTACAATCGTTGCTTCTAGTGGTAATTCATCTTCTAAAAATGAAATATTATTCCCTGCATGTTTAGATAATGTTATTTCTGTTGGAGCAACAAAAATCTCTAATGGAAATGAAACTATAGCTGATTTTTCTCAAACATCCAAAGAGTTAGATGTAGTTGCTCCTGGTAGCGATTTGATGATTGTTAGACCGGAATTTGGAAGTTTTTCGTCAGCAAATGGAACTTCATTTGCTACTCCTATAATCTCTGGAACTATTGCATTATTAAAAGAAGTTAATCCTGGTCTAACTTCTTCTCAAATAAAAAATATATTAGTTACAAGTGGGGACTATATTTACGACAAAGCTGCTGGTTATAAAGTGCCGAGAGTAAATGTATTTAAAGCATTGCAAAAAGCTAACTCAGGTATATCTAAGTTTGATAATCCAAGAGTCTGATTGTTGGATTAATTTTGAAAAACTTATCCAAAAACAGAATTTACGTCTACTTATTTAATAGTCTTATAGTATGAGTAAAGAGAATATAAATATTTGGATCAATGGTGCTTTTGGTAAGATGGGTACTGAGCTAGTCTCGTTCTTAAAAGACAATAAGCAAATTATAATTACTGGAGTAATTTCTCCAGCACACGAAGGTCAAATAATACAAGCACAATCTTCAAAGTTAGAAGTTGCAAAAGATCTTGATACTTTATTGACTAACTGTGAAGCTCCAAATGTAGTTGTTGATTTCACGATAGCTCAAGTAGCTTTTGAAGCAGCAATATTTTGTGCTAAAAATAATATCTCATTTGTGTCAGGTACTACAGGGATATCTCAAAGTCAGAAAGACACAATAGTGAAAGATTTTGATTCTAGTAGTGCAAAAGCAATCATTGCTCCAAATTTTTCAGTAGGTGTAGTTTTAATGATGGAGTTTAGTGCTAAAGCAGCACCATTTTTTAAAGAAATAGAAATAGTTGAGACTCATCATACACGGAAAGTAGATGCTCCATCTGGTACAGCAATTACAACAGCGAACATGGTAGAGGTTGCAAGGGAGGAAGCTGGCATAGAAACAAAAGAAATACCAATACATTCCTTGCGACTATCTGGTGCTGTTGCTCATCAACAAGTTATGTTATCTTCGCATGGTGAAATATTAAGAATTGAACATGATGCTAATGATAGATCTTGTTTCATGCCGGGCGTTATTATGAGTATCGAAAAAGTTTTAAATCAAAAACACGTACTTTTCACAATAGCGCCCCTATTGTTTAACAATTAGTAGTAAAATCTCCCCAAGAAGTAATTATTTGAAAGGTATTGTTGATGTATAAGCGTAATATATTAATAATCTTAATATTATGTGTTTTAGTATTAGCGGGATGTTCAAAAGAAGAAAAGAAAAAAAAGGTAATTCTTAAATACGATGAAGTCACACGTGCTACTTTAGGACCAAACGAAGGTAAAGATCCCAAAAAAACAATTGGATTTGATGGGGAAATGATTTCTTTAGGTGTAATAACACCCCAGTCTGGTGACTCAGGATACTTGGGTAACGTAATTAAAATAGGAAACCAAACCTATTGGGATGCGAAAAATTATAGTGGCGGAGTTGATGGTAGATATAAAGTCAAATTAATTTCAAAAGACTCAGCTAACGAATCTAGCTATGATAAGGAGCTTTCCATATCAGCATATGATGAATTATCAAAAGAGGTCGTTGCTTTTCAGCAGATTATGGGCGACGATGTAATATTAGCTTTAAAAAACAAACAATTGAAAAATAAGCAATTGATTGTACCTACATCTTTTTCAAATAGTTGGGTTAGAAATCCTCTGGTTCTACCTGTAGCTAATACGTATACTACTCAAGCTATAAATGGGGTTGGTTATTATTTGTCTAAAAAAGATACAAATATTATACGTGTTTGTTCATTGACATTAAATGATTCATATGGGAACGATGCAGATTCAGGTATCGATTATGTCGTTAAGAAATATGATGTTAATTATCCTTCGAAACAAAAGTTTAATAGTGGTGAAAATATCACTAGTAAGGTTGAGAAATTGGTGGCTGAAAAATGTGATTCAGTTTTATTTACTGGTTCGTTCCATGATATTAACAGCGTATTGAAAGTATTTGCCTCTAAAGCAAGTAAAATTGATATTATTGGTTTATCACCTTCTTGGATTCCAGAGGTTGATTTGACTTTAGATCAAGCAACTAGACAGTATGCTTTAGAACATTTCTATGTAGTATCTTCTGGTGCGTCTTGGGGAGATACAAATGTACCAGGCATGAAGAAGATGATGCAAGATATTGGTATTTTTAAACCTAATCAAACTTCTAATCAAAATTTTATCTTAGGCTATGTTCAGGCTTGGGCAATGGATCAAGTTTTAGAAAAAGCTGTAGCAAATGGTGATCTATCGCCTGAAGGTGTTACTAAAGCTTTAAGCAATGTTGATACATTAAGCTTTGAGGGATTATATCCAGCATATGAATTTGGTCCAAATTCGAAAAGTCGAGTTGTTCCTGAACCTAATTCTATATATATGTATACAACAACAAAACCTTCGTATTTAATGCCAGCTGGTGAAAATTCTATAAATTATGCTGATAAATATTCGTCAGAATATAAGTACGGAAAATAAAGGAAATAAATTGACAAGTTTATCTGTAACATTTTTAGGCGGACTCTCTCGCATTGGTAGAAATTGCATGGTTCTTGAATATGATGGATCGTGCATTGTAATCGATTGCGGAATAATGTTTCCCGAAGCGGATATGCCGGGCATCGATTATGTATTACCTGATTTAAATTATTTATTCGAACGTAAAGATAAAATTGATGGAATAGTAATTACTCATGCTCATGAAGACCATGCTGGCGGTCTACAATTTTTATTGCGTGAAGTTGATGCTCCAATATATTCTTCACCGCTTTCTTTAGAATTATTAAGCAATAAATTACTTGAAGCAAATTTGTTGAGCAAGTCAAAACTCAAACCAGTTAATGATGGAGATGTTTTAAAAATAGGTAAATTTGAAGTTGAATTCATACCTGTGACACATTCAGTTCCTCATGCTTTTGCTGCTAGTTATACAACTAAAGCTGGAACTATTGTTCATACCGGTGATTTTAAAATTGACCATTCTCCTATCGATGGAAGAAGAACAGATCTAGCTCGTTTTGGAGAGATTGGTAAAACAAAGAATGTTGTCTTATTACTTAGCGATTCGACTGGTGCGGAAAAGCCTGGTACCACTGGTTCAGAAAGCAGTGTAAAAACTTCAATAGATAGAATATTTTTAGAACAACATGATAAACGAATTATAGTTTCTACATTTGCTTCGCATATTCACCGTATTATCCAAATTGTTGAGAGCGCGATTTCAAGTGGTAGAAAGGTCGCATTCTTAGGTAGATCTCTTCATACTAATTTAGAAGTTACAAAAAAATTAAAACTATATGAGATAGCAAAAAAGCATGTTATTGATATAGAAGAAATTGATAATTTTACTCCTGATAAAGTATGCGTAATCGCTACTGGCTCACAAGGAGAACCTCTTAGTGCTTTGTCCCTAGTAGCAAGTGGTCAATCAAGATTTATAACCATTGGTGAAACTGATTGTGTTGTTTTTAGTTCTCATACCATCCCTGGAAACGAAATGAGTGTTAACCGAATAATAAACGGCATGATGAGAAGAGGAGCGACTGTAATACATGATGGAATGGAACCTATTCATGTTTCGGGGCATGCTAGCGCTGATGAACTAGCAACAATGATATCTTTAGTGCAACCTGAATATTTTGTACCAGTGCACGGGGAGCACCGTCATATGAAAGCACACTGCGATATTGCTTTGCGAACTGGAATGGATAAAGATCATGTTTTATTATGCCATGACGGTGATAGTGTAATCTTTGAAGAACATGAGGTTCATGTCGATCATGAAAGTGCATCTGGTGCGTATCTTTATGTTGATGGTAATGTAGGTGGTATTACTAATGCTCTTTTGCGTGATCGCCGTCAACTCGGTGAAGATGGACTTATTGTTTGTGTTGTTACTGTAGATTCTAGCGATGGTTCAATCATGGGCGAAGTTGAAGTTGTGACGAGAGGCTGGGTTCCACGTTCTGATTCAACGCAACATTTATCAAAAGCAAGTGATATCGTACGTAGAGAACTCACAAAAGCACTTGATGCTGGTGAGCGTAATGTTGAATCTCTAAAAGCTATTGTACGTAAAGCTGTTGGAAGTGCAACCTCCGATTCGACGGGTAGAAAACCTACCATCATACCTCTCGTCATTGAGGCTTAGCAAGGTCCGTCCCTGCAATCTCTTAGCAAAACGGACAAAATGAATCATTTTTGTTTTATTCAAATTTAAACAAATCTTGATCTTTTATTCCTAGCTTCACAAACTCTTCATAATCTGAATTTTTAAATAGATCTAGTATTTTGCTTATTTTTAACCAAGGATAAGTATTTTCACCTAAATAAGATTGGTAGCTAGAATATTTATAATTTTCATAATCACTTGGATTTAAATGAATATAGCGACTGATATGGATAAGATAAGGATCATTATTTATTATAGAAGCCTTATAACGACTTTGAAATAGAGGCCCCACTCTGTCGTATTTTAAATTAAAATACATTGTATATGAAGTAAAAATACTATGCATAAATTTTGTTATTGATTTAGTGTCGTTATTGAGCCAAAAAAGCAAATGATAGTGATTGTCCAATAAACAGAAACTCAGAATTTCTGACTTGCCCAATGGGTTTAACAGAATTCTTGTCTTGTTAATATTGGTTGGTTTTGAAAGCCGTTGATTGAAAAGTTTTAATAAGAAATCTTTATCAGAGTTTTCACGAAATATTAAATCTTTATTAACACCTCTATTATAAACATGGTAATACTGATTTTCGAAATATTTTTTTACAATATTTTTAGCTGGCATAACCTATACACTACCGATAGGGTAGGACAGTCGAAATTGTACCTTTTGCCAATTATTAGCAGGGACGGACCTTGTAATATATACACCAAATTACTGTATTTTCGGGCTAACCTATATACCTATGGCAAGTTCAGGGAAGACCAGAAAAAAATCAACTAATTCAACGTCTCGTAAGTATACGAAGCAAGTGCACGAAGCACCTAATCTACGTGGGCAAGCTAGAGAAGCTTTTAGCAATCAAATGGCTAGTCATGTTGATGATGTAATTGTAGTTTTATGTTTTTTGATTGGTATTATTTCTACCTTAGCTATTTTTACAGACTCAGTTGGCGTTATTGGTTCAATCTTTAGAAATATTGCCGCTTTTATGTTCGGTCAAGCACGCATAATATTTCCAATATCCTTTTTTACAATTGCTGGTTTGATTGTTTGGAATTCTCGTAATTCAAAAGATGAAGAAGATCATGACGAGGAAGTGGAGGAAGCTGAATATCGTGAAGTAGAACCTCTGCGAGTTGCATTCGGATCCTTTTTAATATTTCTCTGTGTATTGGGCATGATCCATGTCTTAGCGGGAAATCCACGAATAGGAAAATCTGTTTCCGAATTAGAAGATGCTGGTGGATTAATTGGGGCTATGTTAGCGCAACCTTTAGTTGCCGGATTGCGTAGTCTTGGTGCATCGATTGTATTATTCGCTATAGGTATTCTCGGTATTTTTATTGCAATTGGAACACAATTGCGCGAATTTGCTTATCAGAAACTTGACGAAATAAAAAATGGACGCAAAGTCGATTTACTGGACCTTGTTGATGAAGAAGAACAAGAAGATGTAAATGTTTCACGCTCTCGTCGAATGGGGATGGATGATTATCAATCCGAAACAGATGAGGATGATGAATACGACTATGCAGATGAGGCTGATTTAGAAGATGATGATGTCCAAGACGATGACGAAAACCTAAACGAAGATGACCAAGATGACCAAGACGATGACCAAGACGATGATGATGAAGAAGCTGAAGATGAAGAAGATGAAGAAGCTGAAGATGAAGAAGATGAAGAAGATGAAGAAGATGAAGAAGTCGAAGACGCTGACGAGGAAGACGCTGACGGGATTATAGAGATTAAGGCTTCTACAGCTCCTAAGCCTCGTGCATGGAAGTTACCTCCCAAAACTTTATTAGAAAGAAGTTCTGTTCATTCAATTGATAAAGAACTTATTAAACACGGTGGAAAAGTTCTTGAATCTACACTTCATGAATTTGGTGTTGATGCTCGAGTTATTGGTTATACCGCAGGTCCGACTGTTACGCGTTATGAGATAGAGCTTGGCGCTGGGGTAAAAGTAAATAAAATTACTTCTCTAAATCATGATATTGCATATGCAATGGCCAGTGCTGATGTGCGAATACTTGCCCCAATTCCTGGACGAAGTGCAATTGGTGTTGAAGTTCCGAATAAAGATCGTCAACTCGTCACCCTTGGAGATATACTTGCAGCACCTGAATCAACAAAAGATAAACATCCTTTAGCCGTTGGATTGGGTCGAGATATTTCTGGAAAATCTTTAATGCTTAACCTTGCAAAGATGCCCCATCTTTTGATTGCAGGTGCAACTGGTGCTGGTAAATCTTCTTGTATAAATTCAATAATTACTTCTATATTGATGCGGACAACACCAGAACAAGTTCGTTTAATCCTTATTGACCCTAAGCGTGTTGAGTTAGGAATGTATAACGATCTTCCACATTTGTTAACTCAAGTTGTCACAAATCCAAAAAAAGCTGCGAATGCTCTTGAGTGGGCTGTTCGTGAAATGGAAATGCGTTATGAAATGTGTGCCGAAATAGGTGTACGCGATATAACTAGTTACAACGAATCATTCGATCAAGGAATGTTGCCTACTAAAGATAATCCGGATCCTATAACAGGTAAAGGATATGATCGTTTACCTTTTATTGTTGTAGTGGTAGATGAGTTAAATGATCTAATGATGGTAGCGGCTCGTGATGTTGAAGCATCAGTTACTCGTATTGCTCAAATGGCTCGTGCAGTTGGTATACATTTAATTATTGCTACACAGCGCCCTAGTGTTGATGTTATTACTGGTGTTATTAAAGCTAATGTTCCTTCACGTTTAGCTTTCGCTGTTTCTTCCTTGCAGGATTCAAGGGTTATTCTTGACCAACCAGGTGCAGAAAAACTTGTAGGACAAGGCGATATGTTGTTAGTTACAGCTAGTTCATCAAAGGCTTCGCGTATTCAGGGTTCTTGGGTTAGTGAAGATTGTGTACGCAAAGTTGCCGCTTTTTGGAGACGCCAAACTACTGAACTTGATTATATTGGTGACATTCAAGAAACCGGCAAGGGAAGTGGCTCCGGTTCAGGATCTAATCACGATGACGATGATGATGAATTGTTAAGCGAAGCAATAGAGTTAGTTGTTAAAGCAGGTCAAGGCTCAACTTCGATGTTGCAGCGTAAACTCCGTATTGGTTTTTCTCGTGCAGGTAGGTTGATGGATATTCTCGAACGTCGAGGTGTCGTAGGTCCTAGTGAAGGTTCTAAAGCTCGTGTAGTTATGATGACCATTGAAGAACTAGAAAATGCCCAAGAAGAAGGCACTGTTTAGATCCCTAATTTGTTTAAAATCTCCATAAAAGGTACAATATAGACAGGTGTTTTTGTGGATAGTCTCTAGTTCTAGCTTATTGTCGGTTATAACTTTCAGTTCATAATAATATTCATTTTATTAAATTAATAAATACTGAGGAAAGAATGCTGTCTGTAGGCAAAAAGAAAACAATACCCTTAGCCCTGGGGGCATTAGGCGTAGTTTTTGGGGATATTGGAACTTCGCCTTTATACTCCGTAAACGAGATATATGATAAAACACATGCACTTAAATTAAATCATCACGGGGCATATGGTGGCATATCATTAATTTTCTGGGTATTAACTTTAACTATCACTATTAAATATATAATATTTGTATTAAAACAAGACCAACAAGGCGAGGGTGGAGTATTTTCACTTTATTCATTGATTAGAAAGTATAAAACAAAATCAAGCGCGATAATTATGACCCTATTAGTATTCTCTGCGGGGTTTCTATTAGGTGAAGGTATTATTACTCCTGCTATTTCTGTGCTTGCTTCAGTAGAAGGACTAGAAGTTGTTTCATCCTCTTTTACGCATTTGGTTATTCCAATAACATTAATAATTTTAACCGGACTATTTTTTATACAACAAAGTGGTACACATAAAGTTGGAAAGCTATTTGGTCCAATTACGCTTCTTTGGTTTGTAGTCATAGGGACAATTGGAATCATTCAAATATCAAGAAATCCAGAAATATTAGGTGCATTAAATCCGGTCTATATCAAATACATTTTTGAGAATTCCAATATTGCACATTTACTATTATTATTGGGTTCAGTGATACTTGTCATAACTGGCGGTGAGGCACTATATGCTGACTTAGGTCACTTTGGGAAGAAGCCAATACGAATTTCTTGGATTCTTATAGTCTATCCAATGCTTGTATTAAATTATCTTGGTCAAGGTGCTTTTTTGCTTTCTGGCAAAAAAATAATTGAGCATAATATATTTTTCTCAACAGTTCCTAAACAGTTTCTGATACCTGTCGTAATATTGGCAACATGCGCTACGGTAATAGCATCGCAAGCCTTAATAACAGGTGCATTTTCATTAGCACATCAAGGAATGGCTTTAAACTTGGTACCTAAAATGCGAATTGTAAATACAAACCAAGAGCACGAGGGCCAGCTTTATATCCCATTTGTAAATTGGTCTTTATATATAGGTACAATCTTTTTAGTAATTACTTTTAGGAGTAGTGGTAATTTGGCAGCAGCGTATGGTTTAGCCGTAAGTGCCGTAATGCTTAATACTTCAATTGCATTAATATTTCTAAATACCCGAATTCGTAGTTTTAATAATATTATAAAATTGCCCTTGTTTTTTCTTTTTCTTTTTATCGATGCATTATTTCTTTTCTCTAATAGTATAAAATTCGTCAAGGGTGGGTATGTCCCTGTTATATTAGGGCTTACACTTGCAATGGTAATGTTTACGTGGCGTTGGGGGCGTAATCAGATTAGAGCTACAAGTTCCAAGCATGAAAATATTTCAATTGGAGAACTATTATTGTATAAAAATAACGAAACGGAATATTTCCCACGAACAATGATTATGCTTGTTGCAGACCATCCAGCTAATCTTGATGATAAGACTCCAGCTATAGCCACATTATTTAAGGATCGATATTCACATTTGCCACGTCATTTAGTGTTTCTAACTGTTCGTCAAAAACGTGGAACTGCGTATGTGGAGCCAGAAAATAAATATGATATTATTGAATTTGATAACGATCATAAAAATAATCGTTCACTCCTATCTATACAAGCGAATTTTGGTTTTATGCAAGATGTAAATGCAGAGAGAATGATCAAAGAATTAGCCGGTATCAAAGCACTCTCCGCTGATGACAATCCTGCTAAATGGATAATTCATGCTGCAAAAGAACGTGTTGTAGTGAGAACTAAAGCTAAAGGACTAGAAAAATTTCGTTATTCTTTGTTTAGGACACTATCTAGGCAAGCGCAACCTGCCTATAATTATTTTGGTCTAGATAGTGATTCTAGACTTTCGCTAGAACTGATCTCAATAGAATTGTAAATTATGAAAAATGTAATACAAGATAAACAAAAAACCTTCTATATAGAAACTTTAGGATGTGCAAAAAATGCTGTAGATTCAGAAAAAGCTATAGCAGGCATGATCGAAGATGGGCTTGTACAAACCACGGATCCAACTTTAGCTGACGTAGTCGTGGTAAATACATGTGCATTTATCGACCAAGCTCGCGAAGAATCAATCAACACAACCCTAGCTTTGGGTGAGGCAAAAAAAACTGATGCAAAACTTGTTGTAACAGGTTGCATGGCGCAACGTTATGAAAACGAATTAACTGCTGCATTACCTGAAGTTGACGCAATAATTGGTTTTGAAAACGAAGGCAACATTATTACCCAACTTGATATTGCCGACACTAATTTTATGCCAGTCAGTTTTAAAAAGAAACCTGTTGGAATTCGCGACTTACTTGATATGCCTAGACCAAAGCCTAACTCGCCATGGGCATATCTAAAAGTTGCTGAAGGTTGCAACCGTAACTGCGCATTTTGCGCAATACCAACATTTAGGGGTAAGCAACGTTCTCGATCTATGGACTCAATTTTCGATGAAGCAAAAATGTTAGTTGAAAATGGTGTTAAAGAAATAATATTAGTAGCCCAAGACATAGCTTGGTATGGAAGAGATATACAAGAAAATAAAACTTTGAGTGATATCATGCGCAAAATAGATTCACTTAAATCACATGGTCTAGTTACACAAAGGCTCGTATATATTTATCCAAGTGAATTAAAAGGTGATCTACTAGAGACTATGTTAACACTTGATACATCAATTCCTTATTTTGATTTATCATTGCAGCATGCACATCCTGTGCTACTTCGTCATATGAAACGTCCTGGTAGTTCAGAAAAATTCTTAAAACTAATTAAGACAATAAGTCAAGCAAAACCGGAGTCTGTATTTAGGTCAAACTTTATTGTTGGTTTTCCTGGAGAAACTGAAGAACATCATGATACATTGGTTGAATTTATAAAAGATGCTAATTTATTGTGGACAGGTTTTTTCCCTTATTCACATGAGGAAGACACTACAGCATTTACCTATACTGATCAGATCGAACATGAATTAGCGCTAGAGCGAGTCCGCGAATTGAATCGAATTCAAGATTCTATAACGCAAGGAATATTATTAGAAAGTGTTGGAGAAATCAGAAGCGTATTGGTAGATGAGATATCTCCTGATGCTAAGGCTACTGTCCGTGGTTTCGACTCTGCTCCTGAAATTGATGGTGTCATTTATGTTGAAAACATAGAAGTTTCTAAAGGTGATGTTATCAAAGTAGAAATTACAGATGTTTTAGGAGTAGACCGATTAGCAAAGCTTGTTTAATCCGTGTTTGTTAAGTCTTGTTAGGGCTTAGTATTTTCAACTGACTTATCCACAAGTTTAATGGCTAAACCTTGACAGAAGGCCCTTAGAAAGCATCTTTTCCACAGGGGGATACTCGATGAAAAAGGTTAAACTATAAATTCGTGGAAACTACATATAAATTATTAAAAAAACCGATCGAATACTTATCAGTAGGTGTCTCAAGTATTGTATTTCTAATTTTACAACTCCGGTTATATGGTGAAACTTGGAGTGCTCCTTTTACCAAAGGTGGAGATGCAGACTTTCATTTTATTATGGTTCGCACCATTCAAAAAACTGGTTGGATTTTTGAAAATCCACAACTTGGATCTCCAAAGACATCAAGAATATATGATGTTCCACAGGGAGGAGATAATCTCCATTGGTTGATGATGAAAGCAATCTCATATTTTGCTTCAGCTGTGGTAACTGTGAATTTATATTTCGTTTTGAGTTTTGCGATTGTGTCAATTGCAGCTTATGGATCAGCTCGTTGGTATGGGTTATCGAGATTATCCTCTTATTTTATCTCAATTTTATATGCATTCCTGCCATATCATTTTTATCGAGGAGAAAACCATTTACTTTTAAGTATGTACTTTGTTATACCTATTGCTGTGGTTTTTGCATACAAAACATGCACAGTAAATTCAAGGTACAATAGATGGCTTATTGGGCTATTCGCAGCTGTTGTGGCTTCAACAGGCGCTTACTATTTTATATTTACTTTAATGCTTGTAGGATTCGCCTTTGTTATTAATTTATTAAACAAAAATAAAGCTATGTTAAAACAACAACTCTTCTTTATTTTCATATCTACTGGTGTATTTATCTTTAACCAAATCCCCACTATCATATTTGTTCTAAAAAATGGAAGCAATTCAAAAGCTGCAGTAAGAAGTATTGCTGATGCGGAATCTTATGGTCTTCAAATCACAGATATGTTTACCCCAAGAACAGATCATAGGATTCCATTTTTTGCACGTATCGCAAAAACTATATATTCGACGGGAATATCTTCAGAAGCTGGCCAAAGTATTGGTATGATTGCTTCGCTTGGAATAATATTCTTATTACTATTTACTATAAAATCTGTGATTCAATCTAAACCTCTTCCATCGGAATCTAAATTCTTTGCACTCTATGTAACCGCGATCATGTTGTTTACTGTTTCTAGTGGTCCAACATTAATAGTTGGAATTTTAGGTTTCACACAAATTCGTTCTTGGAATAGGGTTGTTGTAATAATTGCATTTATAGGATTATTGTGTTTTGGTTACTATATCGATAAATTTAGAAATAGAATATCAAGCGATGTAATAAAATATATATACACAACTGGTGTACTCATAGTCTTGTTATTAGGGTTCTTAGATCTAACATCGAATGCAGATTTATTTTATACTAAAGGGAATGCACTTAAAATAAAAAATGATTGCGACATAATAAAAATGATTGATGAGAAAAAACCAAAAACACCAAATGTTTTCCAATTTCCATATATTGCTTATCCTGAAGGCGAAGACTTATTTGATCTAAAACATTATGACCAAGCAATGCAAATACTTTGTGATACCAACTTAAATTTTAGCTTTGGTGCGATGGTAGGTAGAGACGATCAATTACAGAAGTCTTTATCGACTAGAACTGTTTTGAACGATAACGATATTTCAAAATTAAAGTCAAATAAATTTTCTGTAATTGAAGTATACCGAAGTGGCTATTCTGATAATGGTGTTGTATTTGAAAAGAGTCTTAAAGATAAATTTGGTGAACCACTAGTAAGTAATAACGGACTGATTGCTGCTTACTTTATTAACTGATCTTCTTTTTCATCATTTTCAATACTGCTAATGTCCAGCTGACTATTTTTTGAATTCGACATAACTTTAGAAAGACTTGCTGCTAATGAAATCATATCGTTTACTGAGTGTTTAGGCGTAACTACCACCCTTAATCTTTCAAAGCCTCTAGGCACTGTTGGGTAATTTACGGGTTGAATATATATGCCGTGTTCAAATAGAAGCTCGTCACCATATTTTTTACAAAGGAACGAATCACAGACGGGTATAGGCGTAATATGTGAATCGTTATCTTCAAACTCTATATTATATTCACGAAGTATCGACCGGAGCATTTGTACGTTATTATGCAAATCTATTCTCATCGAGTTTTCTTCGCTAACTATCTCGATACTCTTATTTGCACTTGCACAAACTGATGGTGGTAGGGAAGTAGTGAAAATAAAACCACTTCCAAAGCTTCTTATTGCGTCAACCATATTTCTTGAACTAGCAATATATCCACCAATGACACCGAATGCTTTTGCTAATGTACCATTGATTATATCTATTTCATCAGAAATACCAAGTTGTGCTGCTAAGCCTGCACCATCATGATTATAAAGCCCAACACCATGTACCTCATCTATATAGGTTAAAGCATTGTATTTTTTTGCCAAAGCTACGATCTCTTTGATGTTTGCTGTAGTACCGGTCATTGAGTAGACAGATTCAAAAACAATTATCTTCGGTCGATCTATATCTTGTTCTTTTAGTAATTCTTCTAATTGAACTAAATCGTTATGATCAAATATTTTCTTTTCACAACGCGATGCTCGCATACCTTCTATGAGTGATGCATGATTTTGTTCGTCTGAAAAATATATTAAATCATCATAAATTTTTCCAAGAGTAGTCAATGTAGTCAGATTTGCAAGATAAGCACCACCGAAAATAAGTGCTGAATCTTTATTGTGTAGCTCGGCCAATGAATTTTCTAAATTTTTATGATGTGTTGTAGTTCCAGAAATATTTCTAGTACCACCACTACCAGAACCACTAATACTGATGACATCTTTAGCAGTCTCTATAACATCAGGGTTTGTGCTCATACCCAAATAATCATTTGAACACCAATTGGTTGCTTTATAACGTTTTTCATCTAATGTAAATTGAAAATGTGGAAATGTTTGTGTATTTTTCTCAACATCTAAGAATATGCGATAATTACCAGATTCCTTGAGACTATTAAGTTTATCCTCAACTATTTCATAGTAATTTAACACTCAACTAGTATATTTGAGCTTGTAAGTAGAATTAACATTGAATGATCAAAATCTCTATATTATTTCCAAATCTACGATATATTATGTTTAATACCACATATTATTAGGTCTTGTTTGTTATCTAATGAGATAAGATGTTTCTTTTACTCCTCTTCAGTGTTAGTGAAAATACAAAGGCGTTTATGACGAATATGTAAATTGGAAATATTATTTTAATTAATGAATAATTTGTTTCACTAAAAATCGCAAAAATAGCTGCAATTGAGCCAAGAAACCAATAAATTGGCGTCTCGCTTTCTGGTATTTTAATAGTCTTTACAATAGTAGGTAGAGTAGCTATTAGGTCTGCAAATAGAGTTAGTAATATGCCAATAAGAGGATTTTTGGTTAATAGCCATACGCTTAAATCTAAAGTTAAAAAAATATAGCAAATTTTATCCAATCTTGAGAATCCACCCAACCCATATTTCAGTGACATGAAGAATACTGCTGAACCTTGAGCTATCTCGCCATATATAAGTGCTAATGACCACCCAGAACCTAGTTCTTTGGATTGTAATAACCCTAATATTACAAGGAGCATATACATTATTCTTGTAGATCTGGCTGGTTGTGCTCTGCCTGTGAAAATGTCAATTATGTATGGTATAGAAGCAATTATAACTATCAGAGCTGAAAGTACGGCAAATAAAACATTCATAGAACTATTAAAGCATCAAAAATATTTATTTTCAAAATGATGTCTGATATATCAGACATTTACAATTCTATTACTTTATAATATAATGTAGTCATGGTAAAAGGGAGTATTTCAATATCGTCACAAATTAATGACAACACTAAATTATTCCTGTCCGAATTGGGATTAAATGATGACCAAATCACTACATATCTCTATTTATTGCAAATAGGTAGCTCAAGTGTCTTATCGCTATCTAAAGCTCAAGGTAGTGGAAGGACAAGGCTTTATCCAATACTGGAATCACTTGTTGATCTAGAGCTTGTCAAGGTAGACCAAAAACATTATGGTACAACCTACGAGGCTTTAAGTTTACAATCTCTTGAATATTTAGTAACTAAGAAAGAAACAGAAACCAAGAAATTAAGAGATGGTCTATTTGATGCAACTGAACAACTCCTATCACTTAGCGATATAAATAAAAGTGACTCGAAAGTTATCGAATATAGGGGATTAGCGGGTCTAAAGCAAGTTAATTTTAATTTAACAAAAGCAGACAAAGAATTTTACGTTTACGAATTAGCGCATCTAGACGAACATGAAACAATTCCACAGAGCTTTGCTGACCGGATGCGGAAACTTTATTGCGAGAAACAACTAATATGTTTTGATCTAACAAATAATGAAAAATGGCAAAAAGTGATTTCGCCGTTAGGCCTAAACGGAAGAATGCAAAAAGCATGTTACATAGATGAATCTATCTTCAAAATCCGAGTAGAGACATATATCTATAATAACGTTATAGCCTATTGTGGATATAACAGAGATGAACCTTTTGCTGTTGAAATATATAATCAAGAATTAGCAGATCAAGAAAAACAAATTTTCAAAATATTGTGGAATATGGGTGAAGAAATACTATAGATAAAAGTTCTAACTATTCGGAAATAAAATATTCTTCATGCATAAAGTCTTTATTAAGTTCCTCTAATATTTTTGATGCGGAGCTTTCATCTTTATTTGGATTAATACTTTTTTTAACGATTTCAAAATAGCCAGCATTAGACCAAGGATTTGTTAGGTCGGCTATATTCTGATAAATACCTAGTTCACTTGTAGGAATTTCCCTAAGACTCGAAACATAATTTATAGCAATCTTTTTACTATTTCCAATACTCAGTTTTATTTTATCCCCTATTTTTGTATTATGAATTTGGCTTAAAAATTCCGTTTTATTTTTTACAGATATTCTTACGTTACCAAACTTATCAATAAAAGCCAGTTCCGCAAGTTGTACTTGGGTGGGTATAATATCTGGGTGGGTACCATTTTCTTTGGCAGAAAATAGTTCATCTACATTTTCATATTCGAAAATTTTCTCCAACGTTTTTGGAAAGTATCTTGATGTTGTGATTATTGATGATCTAAATTGTTCTCGACGTCCATCTGTCGAAAGCAAAGCTTCATTTGGTATTTTATATAAAGCTAGTATGCGATTTCTAGTTTCTAATCCACGTAATCTCTCTATAGGAACAACATAGATTTCTAAGCCGTTATCTGTAATTGCTAAATGGAAATCTTCGCCGTTCATACCATTCTGTGTTGTTTCGTCATTACGAGGAGCACAATTAACAATTGATAAAACTTGTTTTTTTAGACGACTTGCAAATATATCTTTTGCTGCTTCGGTACCAAATCCTCTAATTTTCTCAATTATTCTCCTTTCCTCGTCTATAAGATCATCAAGTAATACAATTCCATAATCTGCAATTTTTGGATTATTGCCAATAGGAAACATTAGATTAGAAAAGTTAGTTAAATTGCGAAACATTACAGTTAATTCAGCATCAAGATCTACATCATGTTCAAAAAATACATCGTTAAAGTGTACGACTGACCTTACTGGCCGGCTTAACAATTCTAAATATTTTTTATTCATCTCCATCAAAATAGTCCTTTGATAAAATTGATTACTATTTCTCCAATGAAATAGGTTACAGCTACACCAGATGTTCCAATAATCATCCCAACTATAACAAAAAGAATATCTCCTAAAATTATTCCTAGCGCTATCACAATTACTCCGATTGAGGGCAGTGTGTCTAAGCCAGAAAATGGTGGGGCTAGAAGTGCTACTAATGTAAAAGAAAATATTATGATTCCAAAAAGGCTTGTACCAACTTTGCCGTCGAGGAATATAGACATTCTAGGTTTACTAATTTTTTCAAGTTTTGTAATATATTTAATTAATATTGGTATAGCTTTTTCTTCCATGTTCTTACCTAGATGCTTATTCTTCCATTTATTTGGAAGCCATAGAACTTTCCGGCCAATTATAAGTTGAAGTGAAAGCAACATCACTATTACTTCAAATACATGTGAAAGTCCACCCGTCGGAATTGGTAGTGCTGGAAATGACATAAGTAGAAGAAAAGTTATAGCAAATGTTTTCTCACCAAATACATCGTTAAGACTTGCAACATTATTTACATGTTCGCTTTTTAGCCATTTGTTTAATGTTTCTGAAAAAGGTTCTTCACCGAAATTTTCAACATTCTTATTTTTCTTAGATTTGGACACTTAAATATTATAATCTTTAAAATTGGAACTTTCAGGTGACAACATTTTTTTACTTTTAGAATTTTGTTGTGCTTGACGGATGGTAATAGCTATTAATATGACAGTTACCAATATCATCAGCCATAATAATGAAAATGAACTATCTTCTTTAGTCTTAAAGTCGCTAAGTGCTAAAGCTTTTCTATTTTCTTTATCTATATCACCCAAACTTTTCATTAAAGCTTTAACATCATGTAAGCCTTCATAAGAACCAGAATCTGAAATAGTGCTATTTTTTGCTTTATTTACACCTACTATTTGTCCTTTATTTACAATTTTTGTCTTCGGTGTAGTTGATGATGCTTTAGATCCTGTTGTTTTTTCATTACTACTTGGAGTTTCAGACACTCTAGTTGTCGGGATTTGTGGAATTGTTGTAACCGGTTGTGTCGTATTATTGCTAGCAGTATATTTTAATATTGAAATATTATTGATTGATGATTCAAAGATCGAATTTGAATTAGATTCTTGTGCACTAAGTGCAGCATTTAATGCTACATTATCTATGTCTTGTTCAGCAATTAAAATACCTTTAGAGATGATGTCATTTTTTATAAAATTAGTAGATGCTGTAGCCACAACATCAATATCGAATGAATCGCCGTTTTGTAATAGAGCCGAATTTCCAGCTGAGCATAATGAAACACTATCGCCACTCAAATTAGAATAAATACCAGCGTTAGTGTTATTAGTGATACTGACAGGAGCAGAACAAAAAAGTAAATCATTTTCGATTGATAAAATATTTAATTGAGGCGGGAAGAATATATAGGCTGCTGAATTATTAAAGAAACCAGTCTTAGGTCCTAAATTTGAGATAGTGTATTTTAAATGTACAATATCGCCTGTACTTATAATACCTTGTTCTGACATTGTAGTAACAAGGCTAAAGTCAGTTTGGCTATTTAATATTTCAAATCTTGGTGAGGCTGTTCTAATATTTTTCGAACCATCCCTTAAAGAAACATCATTACCTTGGTTTGAAAAACTTGAAGCAACAAAGGATAAACCACCCTGTTCTCCTGGTGAACCGTCAACGGTGCCTTGAACAGAGAATACAACTTTCTGATTCGGTTCAAGTAATCCTGACCATTCTTCATTGTTGGTTAAATAACCTAAGTTGCTTGGTGCTGTACCGGTTTCTGGAACCTCAACTGTAATATCATCAACAACAAAACCATTAGCAACAAATTCTGTATCGAAGTTATCTATTGATTCAGATGATTGATTGTCGACAATGACTTTATAGTTTATGCTTTGATCAACATCAAATTGTGTTGTATTAGGTTCTTCTATTGTCGCAACTATGGGCAATTGAAGTTGTGTTGGAGACCATAAACCATTACCTATAATGTTTAAGGCACGCACTCTAAGTTCGTAACTTTCTCCAGTATCTAATCCGGTCACTGTTGCACCAGTTTCAGGTCTAATTCCATCATCGAATGTATTCCACACGTCACTGGCACTTTGCTTAAATTGAATTTCATAATCGGTTATACCAGACCCACCATCGATAGTTGGTGAATCCCATGTTAAGTCAATTGAACCTGGAGAGTTTGTACCTCTTAGGTTCGAAGGTGCTCCTGGAGCCGTAGGAGAGAATTTTAGTTTTGGATATGATATATCTCTTATCCATATATTTGTAAAATTCCAACTACTTAGTGGCGCGCTAACTATATTATTTTTGAAATATGTAGGTTGAGAAAGATATCTATTTACACCTATACAAATATCAGGTTGAGAATATGAGCAATCTTCACTTTGAGATAGACTTGCATCGAAATAGTCAGAATTTAAAGTGTCTACATTTGATGAACCTATAAAACTAGATTTATATATTGATGGTGTATCAATTAAAGCAGTAGCGGAAAAACTATCGGATATATTTCCATTTGATGAAAAACCTGCGAAACCACCAGTAGCGTATCCTTGTGGACAAGAAATGTTGCCAGCAGAATATGATTTTGAAATTTGTTCAAAATATGCAACACCAGTAAATCCACCACAAAAATACTGAGACGATATTGATGGATCAATTGTTATATCACCAATTGAATATGAGTTAGCAATATTACCATAAGACATAGATCCAACTAGACCTCCAACATAAGTAAGTATCTCGCCGCTAGCAAAAATATTTCCACTATATGAACTTTGGTTTATAAGCGCTGGATCGCCAATAGATGAAACTAGTCCACCGACACCATCGATATTATTTGTATATATATTTACACTAGAGTGGACATTGTCTAAGGTGCCTAAGAAACCACCGGCTATAGTACCTACTCCACCCAATGTCGTAGTATTGTCCTTATTAAAATTCATTTCACCACCTTTTAGTGAGAAATTCTTTATTGTAGAGTTGTAATTTACCATTTGTATTAATCCACCGACAAAAATATTTGATCTATTTATATATATATTATTAATTGTAAAATTATATCCATCTAGATATTCTCCAGTGAAAATACCTATAGGATCAAATCCTTTACTGTCGCCCCATATCCCATTGACGTCAAAGTCTGGGTTATTAGGATTTGTAGTTGAGCAGTCGATATCATTTGTTAATGCAAATGAATTTGCAGGCACATATTTTATATCCTGTAGATTTTCACAAGTTGAGATTTGATATGGATCATCAGGCGTTCCATCACCATCAAAAAGTATACTTGCATCTAAAACTATAGTTTTTGTATCGTATGCAAATGTTCCATAACCAATATCATTCTTTGCCTGTAATCGGAAATCATATGTTAATCCTGGAGTTAAATTCGTAATAAGTACAGATCTTTGACCAGCTGGTAGCTTATAGTAATACGGTAACCAAATATTTGATGTAGATTATTTCCAATATGGTATATAGTCAGTAATTTGAGAACCACCATCACTACTTGGAGTATTCCACGAAAGCAATGCCGATGAATAGTCTGGTGTGGCAACAAGATTTTGTGGAGATCCTGGGGAAGTTATACCCACTTGTAAAAGTGGATAGCTTGCATTTTGCGACCAAGTATTTTCGAAATCCCAACTATTTAAAGGAACAGTATTTATATTATTTTTAAAAATGTTTGGGGTTAGGTTTCCAAAATTAACTTTTGAACAACCAGTTGGTATCGAAGAATTACATTCAGTTTGATTAGTGCCGAAAACATCATATGATGAATTCAGTATTGTTCCGTTTAAGGAACCAACTAATCCACCAATAGATGCCCCTGTACCATTTACGTGACCAGTAGCAAAACTATCTGCAACTGAGGCAGAGTTAATAACTTTTCCAATTAAGCCACCTGAATTAGTAGATGGAAAATCACATTCTATATTTCCAGTAGCGTAAGTAGCTGAGGTCGGAAGACTGTTGTAATCTAAAACTCCTATAAGTCCACCACATGTAGTTTGAACCGGCGGAGTAGAGGAATCTGTCAGATTTCCAGATGAGTAACTGTTGTTTACAATTCCATTAGAGTAACCAATCAGTCCACCAATAATGCTCTCACTGTTATCAGAAAATTGGACATACACAAGAGCTGAAGAAGAACTCTTTGTTATTGTTCCTGTATTAAATCCGACCAATCCTCCTGAGTAGCCTCCTGCGCTAGCATTATGAGATACAGAACCGCTGACATCAACATTAGAAATTGTACCGTCATTAGTACTTGCTAATATTCCTGTTCTGCCTGGTAAGACATCAATAGAGTTATTAGTAATAGATGCAACCTCTATGGAAAGATTTCTTATAATTGAATTGAGTGAAATATTAGAAAAAAGCGCTACTTCTGTGTCTGTGCGATTGATATTTAACCCTAAAATTATATGATTTTGTCCATCAAAATATACGCCTTCAAAATTAATAGGTTGAAATCCTGAGCCAGAATTCCAATTCGTTGATGAAGAGCAATCGATATCATGAGATAATATGTAAGACGCATCGGTATCTAAAATCATTTCTTGTAGCTCATAACATGATGTTATCTGATATGGATCACCAACAGTACCATCGCCATCTGTTGTTATAGCGTCTGGTGTGCAATCTTCGCCACCATCATTAATTGTCCAACCATCATTTGAGATGATATTTTCACGCACTAGTAGACCATCGCAGTATGTACTACTGCCAGCATCGAATGTAATTCCGTTCTCTAGATTGAGTGAATCCCAAGCAATAAGTGTATTGTCATAATTACTAGTAGTCATTCCTGACGAACTACCAAACATATCATTCATATCGATAACATTGCTAACATCCCAATTTGCTAAAGATTTATTAAAGCCGGTGCTGCCATAAAACATTGAAGACATGTCAGTGATATTACTTACATCCCAATTACTTACTTTAGGGTTAGCCAAAGGAGCTTCTTCGAACATGTGCGATAAATCTGTTGTACTTGAAAGATCAGGAGCATCGCTTGCCAGTATTGTTAAATTACTAGCCCCCAAAAATGCACTATCCATTGAAGACCATTGGCCTTCACCCCATTGTTCAACACTTAAAATGTCATCTCGCATACTCGCATTATTAATATAGATTCTTGGAAATGACCCTGAGATACTAATACTATAAGTTCCAGATGTTGAATATACGTGTATAGCATCGCCCGTTTCACCAACAGTAGTTACACCGTCACCCCAATCAACATCGTAGTTATAGCCACCACCAGTAGTTGGAATAGTAATCGTATTTGAATTCGAGCCTGATACAGACCATGTTGTTATAAATGCACTTGCAGGGTGGTCTAATATGTTTATTGAATTATCACTTGACGTTGACCCAAGGTTTACGCCACCATCGCTATATGTTATTCCTATATCATTTCTAGTATATTTTGCTAATTTATAGCTATAAATGCTCATGTCCAATTCAATACTATAAGCATTACCTGAAGAATCAAGCTCTAATGCTTCTGATATTTGTGTAGCTATTGGGCTATGAGTAACTACACCTTCTGGTGTAACCATTGCTAGATAATTTCCTGTTAAAGAAGTTATAAGGTTGCCAGCATTATCGACTCGCATAAGTTGACGACTATCACCTAAATAGTTGACCGTTGCTAAAGGGCTTGTGATTCCATCGGGGGAAGTTTTTGATACTATGTGAGTGCTTGGTGCTACTGTATAAACATTTCCATACTTATCTAATGCTATATTTTCAAAACCAACTGAAAGCCCTGATACTAGATTAGTAGTGTTACCTTTGGTGTCTGTTTTATGTATAGTGTTGTGGCCACCTATTGAATATAAAGTATGTTCATTATCTGACAAGAATAATGACCCGTCGCCATCATAGCCATTAAAACCTAAACGTGTTACGTTGCCACTAGTATCAATTCTACTGACGTAATGTGAATTTGGTTCCATGGCGTATAAAACGCCTTGGTTATCAATTTCTAGATAGCTTGCAGTTACATAGTCATTTGAATATAGTGTTGTTACACCACTCGGTGTTGTTTTAAATACTCGCCAGTCATTTGTGTCCATGTCTGAAGGAGAATTGTAATCTGAAACAAAGTATATGTTTTCGTCTTGATCAACTACTA